>QBVV01000005.1 GCA_003284265.1 SAR116 cluster bacterium AG-313-A07 | reverse complement strand
ATGGAGAGGAAGGTTCACCAGTGCCAGAGCCCCAACCGACTAAGACGAAGCTAAATTCTGGTAGTCCGCCCTCAGCGCCTTTTGAAGCACGCTTGAAGAAAACATTTTTAGGCATTGTTACTACTTTCGTAGGGATCCCTTGAGCAGATAACATCTGACCTATGGCTTCACAAATCTTTGCATCATTAATGTAGCGATCATTTGGACCATGTATAGTCAAACCAAAACCGTCACCCCAGCCAGCTTCCTTCAAAAGCTTTTTTGCACCTTTTGGATCAAATTTTTCGGCCTGCATTTTGCCTGATCTTCCGAAGAAACCTTCTGGCAAAAGCTGTCCAGCGGGGATAGCTATACCTTCCATCACGCGTTCAACGATCGCCTTACGGTTAATCATCATAGACAATGCCTTGCGAACTTTTGGATTCTTAAGCGGATTTTTATTCATCGGCTTGCCATCCTTGGTTGTCACAAACGGCGAGCTGTCTCTAAATTGATCCATGTGGAGATAAATGACCCGGTTAGATACTCCTGAGCTTAATGAAATTTTTGGATTTTTCTTTAAACGTTCGACGTCTGACGTAGGCACATTATCAATTGCGTCAACATCGCCTGCCATTAAAGCTGCAACTCGAGCTGGTTCAGATTTGATAAACTTAAACGTTATTTTGTCCCATGGTTGCGCGACCGGTCCTTTGTAATCATCGAATTTTTCAAGAACAATACGATCACCTTTTTTCCATTCGACAAATTTATAAGGTCCCGAGCCAATAGCTGCAGTACCGTTATTAAAATCCTTCGCCGAAATTCCTTTATTCTTTCCGCCGGTTCCTTTGGCTTCACTCGACATAATCATCACAGTAGTCGTATCATTAGGCATCAACGGATAAGGTTTTTCCGTCATAATATGGATTGTATAATCGTCTATTTTCTTAAGCGTCTTACCTTTGGTATACGTCCTAAAACTAGAATTACCTCCGGTGTAATTTGCTGCCCTATCATACGAAAACAAAACGTCATCTGCCGTTAGGTCCGACCCATCATGAAATTTAATTCCTTTTTTTAGCTTAAATTCCCATGTTGTATCATTAATAGCTTTCCAAGAGGACGCAGCTCGGCCAAACATCTTATCCATTTTTGGAGTCCAATCGTTTAAACGATCAAATATATGACCTAGCATCGCATTATTTGGGCCCAGGTTATGGAAGTATGGATCTATTGAGGAAGGTTCAGAACGAATACCAATAACAATATCCGCAGCTTGCAAAGGCCCAGAAAGCGTGGTTACAGCCAACGCAGCAAGGCCTATTTGGCGCCAAGTTCTCATTTTTTTCTCCTGTGAATTTTTTTAATTTTAGTTTTCCCCTTTTTTCGCTCGATAGAAACTAAGACTATCGGCGATAATTATTACCATGAACTAAACTTAACAGTCTAGCAATCCTCTGTCTCAATTTATGCTTTCATGTTCGTTAACTAGGCCTTAGTCTCGTCCTACTGCTGGGAGTAGACCCAATGTTTTGTAGGAAATAGCATTTAAAACGCCCTACTTCAGTCCAATATTTTAATTAGCCGAAACATAATAACTTTCATGTTAAATTCCAGACAATTTACGGCGATCAAAAATAATAAATTAGCGCAAGTAATTATTGCAATCACTATTGGCACTCTTGGAGGTTTAATCTTTGCGGTAATAAAGCTACCGCTTCCTTGGATGTTGGGTGCAATGGTTTTCGTTACTGTTGCGGCTGTATCCGGCATTCCAGTTCTTCTACCTTTTATGCTACGGCAGAGCATGGTCGTTTTCATAGGAGTCCTGCTTGGAAGTCAATTCACACCGGAGCTTATTAACCAGATAGGCAGCTGGTTAATCTCTGTAATAGCAATGCTAATTTATGGCATCATCGCAATGTACCTAGTACTTAGCTATCTGAGGAAGATGGGGAACTATGATCCAATAACTGCATATTTTTCAGCTGCACCCGGAGGCCTAAATGATATGACAATTATTGGTGGAGAAATGGGCGGTGACGATAGAATAATTGCACTGACACAAGCATCCCGGGTCTTATTGGTTGTGATGACCATTCCTGTTCTATTTAGAATATTTGGCGGATATGAGGCTCCTCCGGGACTGCTTCCAGAAGGACAAGGTTTTGATCTGCCATTCCATGAATGGTGTATCATTGGAATATGCGTGACATTAGGACCTTTCCTAGCTAAAAAACTGAAATTACCCGCCGCTTTTCTTCTGGGATCCCTGATACTGACAGCAATTGCACATATCGCCGGCTGGAGTAATGCGTCGCCACCAACGGGCTTGGTTGCTGCTGCCCAAGTGATATTAGGAACCGCTATAGGCTGTCGTTTCACAGGTACTGATTACGGCGAGATAACCCAAGCTATCAGAATTTCTATCGGGTCAACCTTCATATTAATGTCAACTGCAGTTGGTGCAGGCTTCATTCTCAGTGGTATAACCGGGTTACCCTGGTATTTAATAACACTCGCATATGCCCCAGGCGGATTAGCTGAGATGAGTCTCATTGCTTTCGGCATAGGACAAGATGTTCCCTTTGTAGCTACCCATCACCTTTGCCGCATTGGGATGGTGATTTTATTAGCACCATTGGCGTTTAAGCTTATAAAAAAATACTTTTAAATCAACATTCATTAGCTTGTGAATAATGAAGTAGAATCGGTCGACCAGCACAAAACTACTGAATCCCCTACTTCATTTGTTGTGCCGCTTGATCTTTTTGAGTGATTTTCCATCACATTTATTGTGGCTGTTTTTTCCCCAGTAACTTCCACATGATACATCGATGCCTGTCCAAAATAAGTAATATTTTTCACAACACCTGAAAGTTTATTATGATTTGGATTAACTACATCAGCATCTTCGAAATTTATTTTTTCAGGGCGAATTCCCAACCAACAATCTTGGCCAATCCGCAATGAATTATTTCCCTCAACAGTAAATGCATCTTTTGAGATCCTGGTAATAACTTTAAAAACATCACCATCTTTCTCGCTTAATTGGCATCCTATAAAATTAATTGATCCAATAAAATCTGCCACAAACTTATTAGAAGGAAATTCGTATAAATCACTTGGCGATGCCACTTGTTGTATAGCTCCATCATTCATGACGGCAATCCGGTCTGCCATTGATAATGCTTCTTGCTGATCATGTGTGATTAAAATGAATGTGATCCCAAGATTTTTTTGTAATCGAATGAGCTCTTGTCTCATTTCATTTCGCAATTTAGCATCTAGAGCTGATAATGGTTCATCAAGAAGTAAAACCTGAGGTTTTTTTATTAACGCACGTGCCAACGCCACTCTTTGAAGTTGTCCGCCTGAGAGTTGATGGGGCAACCTATTTTCAAGGCCTGATAACTTTACGAGAGAAAGCATTGATTTTACTCTTCGAGATTGTTCATCCCTCGCAACACCATCCACTCTCAATCCAAATGCAACATTGTCCAAGACATTCATATGTGGAAATAATGCATAGGACTGAAACACCATATTAATGGAGCGTTTGTTTGGAGGCACATTTTGCATATTAATATTCTCAATATATAGCGATCCAGAATCTGGAATTTCAAATCCAGCTAATACTCTCAGAAGAGTCGTTTTACCGCATCCCGACGGTCCTATTATTGAAAAAAATTCCCCTTTAAAGATATCTAAATCTATTTCTTTGATAGCCTCTAAGGTCCCGTAATTTTTAGATATGCCTTTAAGTTGCACGATAGAACGGTTCATGGTTTTTCGACCTCTTGTACCCAACTCCTTTGAATCCAAATTGCAATTGCGGCCAGAGCAATAGTAATCAGCAATAATATGGTAGATGCAGCATTTACTTCAGGCGTTACGGAAAACCGTACCATGGAATAAATTTTTAGCGGTACCGTAGTAGTTTCTGGTCCAGACATAAAAAAAGTTATAACAAAGTCATCTAACGAAAGTGTAAACGCAAGGAGCGAGCTTACGACAAGAGCAGATTTAAGGTGCGGAAAGAGAATATTCTTAAAAATCTGTTTGTGGTTAGCACCTAGATCTAGCGCAGCCTCCTCTTGGGCTAAATTAAATGTAGCTAATCGGGCACGAATAATTACAGCTACAAATGGAAAGCTGAATAAAATATGTGCACAGGTTATCTTTGAAAGATTTAATGGCCAGGGTAAATCGTTAGGCCAGCCGCATAGTTTAAAAAAAACTAATAGAGCTATGCCAATACATATTTCTGGAATGATAATAGGAATAAGAATTATTCCCTCGTATACCGACTTATATGAAAAACGGAACCGCCATAGTAATAAAGCTGTTAAGGTGCCCAAAATTAAACTGAATAAAGTATTGAAAAAAGCAATGGATAGCGAATTAAAAAATGCCTCTATTAAGTTATTGTTTTGAAGGGCTTTTTCATAATATTTAAATGTAAAACCATGCCAGGTGACATTTCTTCGGCTATCATTAAATGAAAATATGACTAACACTATTATGGGCGCATAAAGGAAGACTATGGTGCAACATAGCGTCATTCTAAACCACCACTGATGGAAATAATTAAATAATCTGTTTTGACAATTTTTATTCTGCTGTTGGTTCACGGCCTATTCTCCGTCGAACCAAAATACCGTCGGCGCAGCCAAAAATATCTGAGTGCTAGCGCACCAAATGTTAAATAGATTAGAATCATAGAAAGTGCAGAACCAAATGGCCAATCATTGGCAGCCAGAAACTGCCTCTCTATAACGTTTGCTATCATTTGACTACTAGGCCCTCCTAATAACTCTGGCGTTAAAAAAGAGCCTAAAGCAGGAATAAATACCAGTATACAGCCCGAAATTATAGAAGGTGCCATTATTGGCAACACAACAGCGGTCATAATCTTAAACTGCCGTGCTCCAAGGTCTGACGCGGCCTCGAGTAATGATTTGTTGAAGCCCTCAAACCCAGCATATAAAGGCAAAATCATAAATGGAAGATGGATGTATACCAATCCTAAAATAACTGCCGCATCATTATACAGCAAAGTGAGCGGCTCAAAGGGAATGCCTAATAAATTAGCAACCCATTCCAACGAAAAGTTAAAGAATCCTCTTGTCCGAAAGACAGCGATTAGTGCGTACGTCCGGATTAGGAGATTAACCCAAAACGGTAATACCACAATCATTAAAAGAATGGGCTTCCAACTTTTGGGAGCGCTAGCAATACCAATGGCAAGGGGAAAGCCTATGAGAAAACAAATCGAGGTCGTTAAACCGGCTATTCCCATACTTTTGAAAAAGACTGAAAGATACACAGGATCGAAGGCACGGATATAATTATCTAAAACCCAACTAGCCGAAATATCAACTAGTCCCTGTTTTGCTGAAAAGCTAAAAATACTAATTATTACAATTGGAACTAATAAAAACATTAGCATCCAAAGGGTTGGCAGACAAAAAGTTAGCCAGAACGCTAACCTATGATTTCTTACGCTCTTCATTATTCACTACTTTGTTTGGGTTTACTCCTCGATAATTACGCGGCCAAGACCCTACTCCAAGCTTCTTGATATAGTCGGACTACATCCGCCCCTAAATAAACCGTCGATTCACACGATGATAACGTTTCCTCTGAAGGGTAAATGGCCGGGTTATTTATATAACTGTCTGGCATCAGCTGTTTTGCTGCCATATTAGGGGTTGCGTATTGAATAAACTCGGCGATCTTGGCTCCCGCTTCAGCCTCGAGGAGAAAGTTAATAAAACGATGGGCATTTCTAGGATGAGGAGCCCCCCTGGGAATTGCTAACGCATCTTCCCAGACAATAGATCCTTCCTTTGGGACAACATAAGATATATCTGGGTCTTCTTCCATTGCTTGTAATATGTCGCCATTCCACTCCATAGTGATATCCACCTCGCCTGATAATAATAGGTCTTGACCATTATCTGGTGCAAAAACCTTTATATTCGGCTTCTGGTTTATAAGCAGTTTTTCTGCATCTTTTATAATTTTTGGGTCCCTAGTATTTACAGAGTAACCCATGTATTTAAATACTGCGCCAAAAACATCACTAGCTTCGCTTAAAAGTGCGCATTTTCCTTTATGGCGATCCGAATCAAAAAGCCACTCCCAGCTATCGGGAATACCATCCATCTTAGACTTCCTATACCCAACGCCCATAGTACCCCACATATAAGGCAAAGAAAATTTACGGCCAGGATCAAATGATACATCCAAAAACGAAACCTGAATATTAGATCTGTTAGGAATAGCAGCAGTATCTAATGGCATCAGCATATCAGCTAGTATCATACGTTCCACATAATCGCCTGAAGGAACGATTAGATCATATCCCGGATTACCAGCTTTTAATTTCGCAAAAAGCTCATCATTCTCAGAAAATAAATCCATTTTTACATTTATACCACTTACCTCTGTGAAATCTTTTAAAGTGGTTTCACCAATATACGTATCCCAATTATAAAAATTCAACTTGGCCGCTTCATAAGACCATGTACTTGACGGGATCAACGAAAGACCCGCCGCAGCGGCTCCTGTTCCCGCCAAAAATTGCCTCCTAGATAGTTGCCCCCCAGGAAATAACTTCATTCCATGCCTCCTCAAATTTATAGCAAGGTGATAACTGCTGCCTTTAATAGGCTCCGTTTATTATTAATAGAAATATGTTTATAGATTAATTAAGGTCCGTTTTAACCTTTTTTTGATAATAAAATAAGAAACCTAAACAATGGCTTTGAAACAAAGTGAGTAAAAGTAAACTAAATACCCCTCGTTTCAGACAGGCAGGCCCCAGGGACAGGGATGCTTTGGAACAGATGATTATTGCCTATTATATTTTTGACAACCAAACTGTCGAAAAATCAAAAATCAAATCTTCTCTGGATATCGCTCTTACAGAAAATCCACATGTTGTGATCTGGATAATAGAAGTGGATAACGAAATCGCTGGCTATTTTGCGCTAGTTATCGGCTTTACAATTGAAGCTGGTGGGAAAGATGGATTTTTAGATGAACTTTTCGTGAAAGAAAAATATAGAGATAGAGGAATAGGGCGCGCAGCCGTAAAGTTCGCACTCGATATCTGCCCATCTATGGGAATACGAAGACTCAGTTTAGAAGTAGAAACCCATAATTTAAGAGCAAAGCGTCTATATCAAGACATTGGTTTTTTTACACATGATCGAATACTAATGTCATACTGGGTAGACTAATGGCACAATGTGCTCCTGAAATTGAATAGGAAAAACCGAATTCAGAGGGTAGGTGAAGG
This sequence comes from SAR116 cluster bacterium AG-313-A07, assembly GCA_003284265.1. GTDB lineage: Bacteria > Pseudomonadota > Alphaproteobacteria > Thalassobaculales > Thalassobaculaceae > UBA7326. The sequence continues at coordinate 58,655 of QBVV01000005.1, read as the reverse complement.
ATGATAGCACGAAATACTGCACTTTCAGAATTTATACGAGCGCATAAAGCTGTTGTCGACACGCTGCCTTTATCTCCTGTTAAAACGTTTTTCGATAGATGTCATGTGGCTCTTTCAAAACCGGGAGTTCCAATCACTAAAGATATTTCTAATCTGCAACCCGTATGTAAATACATTCCAGAAAGTTTGAAACTTGCTAGTAACCAGGGTCCAGTATTGAAACAATTATCCGCTAAATTTCAAAGCCTATACCAACAATTGCCCTGGCATCCAAGTGACAGATCGAGTGACAAGAAAAGTGCATTCTACAAGGGGCATGCTAATGCAGTCATGACAGGACACGGCGGACTCGAAGAACACAGTAGTGTAAGGTTTGGTGTAAGCCTTATTGCACCTAATATAGAATACCCTAATCATCAACATCCCCCCGAAGAGGGTTATTTGGTGATCAGCGAAGGTGATTGGCGACAAGCAAACGGCGATTGGTTCCATCGTAAGCCTGGAGATACGGTGCACAACGTTCCTAATATTTGGCACGCTATGAGGTCAGGAAATTCGCCTTTGCTTGCAGTGTGGATGTTATGGACAGAGTAAATAGGTGACTACTGAATTGGAAAGTAATCTTCACAGGTCCCCTCGCGATACACATCTGCAGTGCAGCAATGAAGACCGCCCCCAAATGCATAAGCGTCCCTCAAATCAACCTCTATGACTTCCATTCCTAGTTTATCTAACTGCTCTGCCTGATAAATCTCCGACTTTTCAACACAAACCGTCTTCGTATCAAGGACAAGAACGTTCATAGACAACCACACAGAGGAGTAGCATAGTGGTGGTGGAGAATTGTGAGCGGGCTGGGCTGCATCAACAATTTCCCATCCGTTTTTGGTGAACATTTCCCTCTGGACCTCAGGAAGGCGTCGCTGAGGGTTGTTCATTATGAGGCCCGGTTTTATTGGTGTAAATGTTGCATCGATGTGGATTGGATACGGGTCTCCCGGAAAATTGACTGCATGAACTCGATGCTCCGGGAAATGCCGCGCCAACCAGTCTATCCCCTTAAGGTTCGTCGTAAAACCATGTTGAACAACCAGATCTTTCCCAAACCGTAAGACATCAGCCGCGTCAAATAGGGGTTCTTCCTCCGTTGTGACAAAAAATTTATCTGCGGTCCATTCTAATCTTTTTTGAACCCCTATTTTATCTGACAAATAGTCTTCTCTATAATCTTGATCCGTCAACCTAGGTTTAGGCGCGGCTTCATGTCGCATTTTTGGATCATTGAGGAAATATTCTTGAAGTAATGGTCTATAGCATAAATATTCAAACCATCTGCACCTATATGACATAGTAGCTTCTAATATTTCTTTTCCAACAGTAAGGAGTACATCCCTCGGAGGCATACAGCCAAACATAGTTTCAGCATTCCAATCTGGAGTGCTTGTCCGCCGATTAAAGTCAATGGGAGTGGGTCTATCAACACGAATACCTCGAGCTTCGAGTTGTCCAACAAACTGGTCTAGTAATTCATTTGCTTTATCAACCATTTCTTGCGGACGCGGACCAAACTGTCCTCTCATGTCACTATCTTCTGGAACTTTGGCATCTAGTGCTGGCTCCGGCGCAGGGATACAAGATCCATCGGCCTTTCCCACAATCACATGTTTTAAGGGGTCCCATTCATTCCAACTTGAAACAATTGTTTCCTGTAATTTAGCCTCCATACAAACCTTCCCGCGAACAAACGTATTATCACATAATCAAAAAGTGCTTCTTGTTGCATTCTACTCAGATTAAAACCGCTGTAATTTGTAAAGATTTGAATACCATCACTTTAAAAAGGTTCAAGCATTACTTTAATTTGATCCGACGGTTTTTTTAAATCTTCAAAGGCTTGAGGAAAATCTTCCAGATTAATACTTTTAGTTACTAAACCATTCGTATCAATCCTATTTTGCGCAAGCATATCAAGTGTCATTTCGAAATCACTACGGTCGTAACAAAAACAAAATGAAATATCCACTTCTTTAACAACTGCCATCGCTGGTTGGAATGAGTCAGATACCATACAAAGTCCCACTACCACCACACGACTATAATTTGGCGCATAGTCAATTGCTAATTGCATTGAACCAGCTACTCCAACTGCGTCGAAAATTACAGAAGGATGACTTCCTGCCTCAATAGAAAAACTCTCTAAGACGTCCTCTTTAGAGGCGTCTATAGCCGCAGTAGCGCCAAATTTAACAGCTTGATCTGCCCTTGTTTTAACTAAGTCACTCACAATGATATTCCGCGCTCCAAAAAACTTACACCATAAAGCCACCGACAGGCCTACCGGTCCTCCCCCGATGATAAGAACGTTATCTCCAGCCTTTAAAAGAGCGCGCCTAACTGCATGCAACCCCACAGCTAAAGGTTCAACCAAAGCTCCTTCTTGAAAACTTATATTGTCTGGAAGTTTGAAGGTTTCTTGAGCCCCAATTCGGGTATATTCTGAGTATGCACCTGGATGACCAGGACTTGCTCTGTTTAAAACTTTTGAACAACGATGCGGTCTACCAGCCAGGCAATTAGCGCAGATACCACACCCGATTTGAGGCATTGCGCAAACGCGGTCACCTACTTTCCATCCCCCGCTTACCTCTTTTCCAACTTCAACGACCTCACCAGAAAACTCATGGCCCATAACAGCGCCTGGGTTTATATTACGCCACCCAGATTCTGCATTATTAATTTCTGACCAGTGCAAATCAGTTCCGCATATGCCACAAGCGCATACCTTTAGTATCATCTCACTCGGCAATGGTTGTGGATCATCTATAGTCTCAATAGATAGTGGTAAACCTGATCGATGGAAAACGGCAGCTCTCATTGCAAATCCCCTCATGTTAATTACTAACACTATCTTTTTTCTTAAAGACGCACTTATAGTTAAATTGTAAACTAAAAAACTATATTATCTAAATTTTCCGTTTTATCGAAATTTATTCACATCTGAGGTATTGGACGCGAACACCTTGGCATTTTGCCAATCGACAGCTAAGTGGTAGGAAACATAAATGGGTAACCAACATGACTACAGCCGAATCAATTAATCATACGATAAACGCTTTTAATATATCAGCAGATTCTGAAAATAAGATTCATGACGATAGTGTCGCAAAACGTTTTGGTTTTCAGGGCGGTTTAGTTCCTGGGGTCGAAGTCTACGCTTATATGACGAATCCAATTATTCAATATTTTGGTGATAGCTGGCTAGAGAATGGAAACGCTGAATGTAAATTTATGAAGCCCGTCTATGATGGAGAACAAACCCAGGTAAAGGCGGTAAAAAACGATAACTCCAAGCTTTTTATAGAAGTTACAACACCAACAAATTTTTGTGCTCAAGGTAAAGCTGGAATGGCTAAGGCTAGAGAAATTTGCTATCGCGCAGACTTTATACCGTTTCCCAGTCCCGATTTTGAAACGCGCCCAGATGCTTCCCCAGACTCGCTACAAAAGGGCAAATCGCTTGGAACATTCCAACAAGTAATGGCAGAGGAAGATCAGAAAAAATATCTTGCGGACATAAGAGAAAACCTAACGATTTATAAAGATGAGAAGATCGTGCACCCAGGCTGGATACTTCGGATGGCTAATAAGGCACTATCCACCAACGTAAAATTAGGACCCTGGATACATGTTGGCAGCAAAATTCAAAACTTTGGTGCTGCTCATTATGGCGAAACATTATTTACACAAACATCCATTAAAGATTCCTATGAGAACAAGGGACATTTATTCGTCGAAATGGATGTAAAAATCGTAAACGACACCAAATATTTAACTCAAATAAACCACACGGCAATCTATCGACCACGACAGGTCATCCCCGCAAATTAAAACACAAAAAATTGAAAGGACACTACCATGCCAGAGTTTTTTAATGCCGACCGAGATGGGCATATTTTAACTATAACACTCAATCGCCCCGAACGCATGAATGCTTTACATTCGCCCGCACATTTTGAATTACACGAGATATTCGATGAGTTTGAAAATGACCCAGAACTTTGGGTAGGCATCTTGACCGGAGCAGGCGATCGGGCTTTCAGTGCTGGAAATGACCTCCGGTGGCAGGCAGAAGGAGGATCAAGAGAAAAGCCTGCTAGTGGTTTCGGTGGCATAACAGAACGGTTCGAAAGAAGCAAACCCATGATTGCTGCCGTAAATGGGGTGGCTATGGGCGGTGGTTTTGAGCTTGCGTTAGCATGCGATGTAATAATCGCCTCAGAAAATGCTCTCTTCGCACTCCCTGAGCCTAAAGTTGGGCTAGCAGCACTTGCTGGTGGCCTACACCGGCTGCCAAGAATGATCCCTTTGAAACGTGCAATGGGTATGATCCTTACAGCTAGGCATGTGCCCGCAAAAGAGGGATATGATCTAGGTTTTGTCACCCAACTTGTACCAGAAGGTGAAGCTTTATCTGCGGCCAAGGATTTTGCAACTCAAATAATGGAATGTTCCCCGGTATCAATTCGAACAAGTTTAGACGTTGTCCGACGCGGATTGGAATTTAGCGACGTAAAAGATGCGATGTCCGCTGAATATGATAGCGTGAAAACGCTCTGGAATAGCGAAGACCTCATAGAGGGTCCGCTGGCGTTTTCCGAAAAAAGAAAACCAAATTGGAAGGGAAGATAAAAATTGCCTTCAGAACGTCCAACAACTGTCAGACTTCAGCGGTTAGCCCGCGCATATAGAGAGTCTGGCACGTTGCTGGCAGCTGTTCAGTTGGACTTATTCTCAAAAATCAGCGAAGGAGCGAATACTGAGGAGAAATTATCGATAGCACTGGGTATATCCGCATTAAACACCGAAAGAATTACGGTAGCCTGTCTTAGTTTAGGGTTGATAATTAAAGATAACAATAATCTAAAAAACGCACCTGATGTCGAACGATTTCTAATAAAAGGCAGGGCAACTTACGCAGGCGAATGGATGTTTTTCACCCAACCCGATTGGTCGAAATGGGGACATTTAGCGGATTTTCTTACTAATAAAGAACCTGAAACGCTAGATAACGCGACTGTCAAAGGAATCACCGTTGATGAAGCGAGGCGATATCATCGTGCAACCTTCAGCATAGGGAGGGGAGCCGGTCGACTTTTTGTTCAAAGTATCGATTTATCAAACCGCCATAAACTTCTGGATGTGGGCGGAGGCTCCGGCGCATATTGTATAGAAGCATGTAAAGCATATCCGCAATTAAGAGCTACCGTGCTCGATCTTCCCGAAGTAACTCCTGTAGCCCGTGAATTTATTGAAGATAATAATTTATCGGAGCGTGTTGATACTTATGACGCTGATTTCAACAAGGATAGTTTCCCCAAAGGTGCGGATATCGCAATTATGGCCAGTAATCTGCCCATGTATGGAAGAGAAGCCATCCAAGCGGTGATCCAGAAGATATACAACGTACTGCTCCCCGATAGTGAGTTTCATCTCATTGGAGAGGCGTTAAATGAAGACCGGTCCGGTCCATCTGATCCAGCTATGTGGGGACTGGCCCAGACCCTTCATAATAGCACGGGGATGGCGCATTCGGTCACCGAATGCACTGGGTATTTAAAAAATGCTGGTTTCCAAAACATTGAAGTTAACGATTTCGTTCCCGAAGTCTTAATGCGTATAAGTGGTCTAAAGGCGTAGTAGCCAATAGCAACTATCCTACATAATTAAACAATGTTTACCTTCATCCACCTAGAACGCCTTCGTTCAAGGCGAGATTCAGCCGACTCTGAATCGTAATGCGCCGCTTCAGAGAGTTGAATTTTGTCTTGCTCTATATCCAGAGTATTCACGATACAGTTGCCGATCATTTCATTATTTTCTTGATCCAACATGACCGCACTGACATAAACGCCACATTCTTTACAAACAAGAAAATCGGTTACTCCTAACCCCATGTGATATTTAGATAACTTCGTCTTATCTTGGATAAAAATGTCTAATTTTCCATCTGGATCGGCGGTCGCACGAACATTATGTTTCCTGCAGAAACTGCATTGGCAAGCTCTGATAGGCAACTCTGAAAATGGTTTTGAAAGTGAAAATTTCAATTTTAGATTTCCACAATGACATCCGCCGGTTATGATCTCTGGCATTTATCCCTCCATTTCCTCTTTTTTATTGAAAATTCACCGTTCAGTATCAATGCCGTTAACCATCACTACTCTCACGCTGTTACTTTAAACATATAATAATTTCAAAGACAGTCTTTGTTAGGTGTTACGCTCACGGTAGAGGATATAAATTCCCGCAGTGACTATGATAGTTGCACCTGCCCACATATTGAAACTGGGGATATCACCAAAGATCAGAAACCCAAGTACCGAAACCCAAAGTAGCTTTGTATAATTAAATGGAGCCAGAAGGGACGCCTCCGCCCGATTAAAGGCACTGATCATACACAAATGGGCAGCAGCTCCCATTGCACCCGTCAAAAGAAATACCATCCAGTGCAAAAGCGAAGGTGTGACCCAGACAAATGGGACAATAATACTGGTCCAAAAAAATCCACCCAACCCTGTATAAAATAATGTCGTATTAGTTTTTTCTGTTTTCGATAACAATCTAGTAATGATTTGAAAAACGGCGAAAAAGATCGCCCCAACAAAAGGCATTAGTGACGCCCAATGCCAAAGTCCTCCGCCAGGCCTAACAATAACAAGTACACCAACCAGACCGATAACTACTGCTAACCACCGATGAATTCCAACTTTTTCGCGCAATATCGGACCCGATAACGCTGTTATGAATAATGGTGCCGTAAAACCTATAGTCGTTGCTTCCGCTATCGGTAAATATGTTAGACCCAGAAACAATGACGTTATCGATGCTGCCAAAAACGCTGGACGCATCGATTGCACAACAATTCTTTCTGTTTTAACTAGGTTAGTGATACGCTCTCGGCGACAGTAAAAAAAAATCCAAAGCGTTAAATTTATGCCGAGAAAATACCCCCAAACTAACTGTAGTGAATGCAACTCAGTTGTAAATATTTTACAAATCGTATCGACAATGGAAATAAGCAGAATTGCGGCTGTAAAAAACAGTATTCCTGATAATTTTGGTCCAGTTTTTTCATTGGTCATAATAGTTCCAGGCTGGACAGCAAAACCGGTTAAAACCGTTTAATGCAAATAATTATGGTTTTTATATCAATAGAGGACGACGGTTTATTGTTCTACCGAAAAACTTTCACCACATCCACATCTACTAATTTCATTTGGGTTATTAAAAATGAAACCAGAGGACATTTTATCTTCTTTATAGTCCATTTCTGACCCAATGATGAACATAACAGCTGTGGGGTCTATAAATAAGGTGATCCCATTTTCTTCTACTTTATCTTCAAACTTCTTTTGCTCCGTTGCATATTCCACAAAATAACTCAGTCCGGAACAGCCGGTTGTCTTTACTCCCACTCTAAGCCCCAACACTTTCTCGTCACCGCTTTTCTCCATTAACAGTTTAGCTCTCGCAACAGCTGCCTCAGTGAGCGTTATCGGTGCTTTTCCCGGTTCAAATTGAAACATAATTTCCATCCAAAAGTATTGTTACTCAAAGATCACAAACTTTGATGCATCTAACATACACTAATATCGTTCTAATTAAAAAATATTTAACACTAATTTGGCGTCTTCAGTCATCCGGTCTTGCGTCCACGCTGGCTCCCATGTCAACACAACCTCGACCTCTCCTACACCATCAACTGCCGATACAGCTGCTGCTACGTCATATGGCATCTCACCCGCAACAGGACAGGCCGGTGCAGTTAAGGTCATCAGCACTTTAACATCACCATTTTCAATGCGTTCGGTATTATAAATTAAGCCCAGGTCATAGATATTTACCGGGATCTCTGGATCATGCACGGTTCTTAAGGCTTCTACGATAGCCTCGTCAGACGCTAATGTCACCCCGGCTTCTAATTTTGCACCGGCTCTAGCGGTTGTACCTTCGGGTACACTTGGCCCCGTCATAAAGGACCCGTATGGGTTTATACCTGGATCAAAATCTGTCATTTGAAAATCTCATTCACTTTTTCAAGACTACGAGCAAGAACATCAACATCTTCTCGCGTATTATACAATCCAAAACTAGCTCTGGCGGCCGATGGTATATCAAAACGCTCCATAAGTGGCTGCGCGCAGTGATGACCTGCTCTAACAGCCACACCGTCCTGATCCACAATCGTTGCTATATCATGCGGATGGGCGCAATCCATCGTGAAAGATAAGACGCTTACTTTTCCGGGAGCTGTTCCAATAAAGTTCAGCCCATCAATTCCTGATAGACGTTGAGTGGCATAATTTAACAAGTCCAACTCATATTTTGCGATTTTACTGAGGCCAATATTTTCCATATAATCTATCGCTTCGCCCAATCCAATGGCTTGAGCGATTGGTGGAGTACCTGCTTCAAACTTATCAGGTAGGTCTGCCCAAGTGGTTTCACTAAAACTTACGGTGTTAATCATGCCACCGCCACCTTGATATGGTGGCATCTGATTGAGTAAATCCCTTTTACCATAAAGCACGCCTATCCCAGATGGTCCATAAACTTTATGTCCTCCAAACGCATAGAAATCCGCACCTAAGTCTTGAACATCAACGGGCATATGTACGACCCCCTGTGCACCATCGATCACTACCACGGCACCGTTCTGGTGGGCAATCTCGGCTACCTCTTTAACTGGAAGCACGGTACCTAAAACATTCGAGACGTGGCAAAAAGCTACAATCTTGGTCTTTTTGGAAATCAACTTCTTAAACGACTCAAGACTAATCGCGCCATCATCATCGACTGGTACAACTTTAATCTCACAGCCAATCTGGTCTCTTAATAATTGCCAAGGTATAATATTTGAATGATGTTCTGCCCACGTTATTAAAATTTCATCATCAGGCCCCAGATTTTTACGGCCAAAACTGCTTGCAACGAGGTTAATCGACTCTGTAGTACCTTTGGTAAATATAATTTCCTGATCAAACTCAGCATTCAAGAATTTTGCCACTTTACTCCGAGCTTCCTCGTAGCGCGCTGAAGTTTGCTCTGACATATAGTGCAGACCTCTGTGGACGTTGGAATATTCAGTTTCATATACGCGCTTCAGTGACTCAATTACCTGAGTTGGTTTTTGCGATGATCCAGCTGAGTCTAAGTACACTAATCTCTTACCCCGAACTTCCTCTTTTAATATTGGAAAGTCATCTCGGATTGCATCAATATCAAATGGCATCATTCCACCCTGCATCATTATTTTTCATACAAATTCTGTTTCAACCAATTTTCAGCAACACTCTGGATAGATGACCGTATATCAATATTCTTAACTTCATCGATTGCGTCGCTAATATAGGCCCCTATCAACATCCTGCGTGCACTCTCCCGATCTATTCCCCTCGCGCATAAGTAGAATATAAGCTCATCCTCTAGTTCGCCAACCGTTGCACCATGACTACAACGCACATCATCTGCGTAAATTTCCAACTCGGGTTTTGAGTCTATCTCGGCCTTATCTGATAACAACATTGCTCTATTCATTTGATAACCGTCAGTTTTCTGTGCTTCAGGATGAACCAGTATTTTCCCCTGAAAAACGCCTCGAGCAGTATCATCTAAAACGCCCTTAAAGACCTCTCGGCTAGAACTCCCTTCAGCCTGGTGCTCTATGAACGTAGTATTATCTATGTGTTGATCAGCTGCGCCAAGATATGCTCCATTTATGCAACATTCAACTCCACTCCCTTTTAAATGAGCTCTCACTTCATTCCTTGATAATTTTGCACCGACACTCATTGTGAAATTATCATAGGAAGCGCCGTCATCAATCACCGCCCTTGTAAGGCTAATGTGAGACGAGTCTCTACTATCGTTTTGCAGTTTATAATGACCAACTTCTGAATTGTCGCCCAAATACAATTGCGTTACTGAATTCGAGAAATACACGCTATCAGAGCATCCAACATGACTTTCTATAAAATCAACCTTAGCGCCTATCCCCACGTTAACGATTAATCGAGGAGCAAACGTTATCCCGTTACCGGAGCCAATCGATATTATATGCAACGGCAGTTCGCATTTTGAGCCTTCTGTAATTTCCAACATTACGGCATCGGACAGTATAGCAGTATTTAGATAAGTTAAGGGCAAGTCCCCTTTCGATTCTTCGCTTTTAAATAAGTCATCAAAAAACGTTTTCTGATGATCCTCGATGTCAACCAGCGATGTAATCGACAAGTTACCAATAAGCTGTTCCAGATTGGAGAGTTCTTTGTTCAATACGCCATTGACAAGTACAAGTCTCGGACACGTCAGCGGCATTATCATATCTTCCGGAACAATCGCCGAATATTCCCGAGCTAACGAGAAGGTCCCAGATGCTATTTTGTTCAGGCTAGTGTATTTCCACGACTCCGTCTTTGGACCAGGCCAGCCTATTTCTGCATATTGTTCTAAAGCACGTTCGCTTAATTTACTGTGCCATTTGCCAAGCTTATGGCTACGCGCATCAGCTATAAGACCTTCAAACGGAAGCTTAGCAACTGGTTGAAGAGCCATCAAGCAGCCTCTTCCGAAAATTCGGCATACCCTTTTGCTTCCAGCTCCAGGGCTAATTCCTTACCACCAGATCGCTGAATTTTACCGTGCGCTAAAACATGCACATGATCCGGCTGGATATAATTCAAGAGGCGTTGATAGTGGGTTATTATCAACATACTACGATTTTCAGAGCGGAGTTCGTTCACACCGTCGGAAACTAACTTCAAAGCATCAATGTCGAGCCCAGAGTCTGTCTCATCCAGAATTGCTAAATCCGGTTCCAACACCGCCATTTGTAATATTTCATTCCTTTTCTTTTCTCCGCCAGAGAACCCTACATTTACAGCCCGCTTAAGCATATCGTCACTCATATTCAATGTTTTTGCCCTCGATCGGACAAACTTCAAAAACTCCATCGCATCAATTTCCTGTTTCCCCAAATATCGCAACTTGGCATTATAAGCTTCTCGCAAAAACGTCATGCCTACAACACCCGGGACCTCAACCGGATACTGAAAAGCAAGAAAGACCCCTTCATTTGCACGCTCATCGGCTGCTAGGTCTATTAGATCTTTACCTTTGAACGCTATTGTTCCCCTGGTCACTTCGTATCCTTCACGCCCTGCAAGTACATATGAAAGAGTACTTTTTCCAGAACCATTGGGCCCCATGACCGCATGTATCTCTCCGGGACCAATTTCTAAATTGATCCCCTTCAATATTTCATTGCCACCAACTGTGGCATGAAGGTCCCTTATCGATAACAATGACATTTATAATATTCCCCTTTGTATTCCCTACACCTCAATTAACCGACACTACCTTCGAGGCTGATACCAATTAATTTTTGAGCTTCGACTGCAAATTCCATAGGTAACTCTTTCATTACCTCTTTACAAAACCCATTGACTATTAGTGATACCGCTTCTTCGGGAGATAGCCCACGTTGCTGACAATAAAACATCTGGTCTTCACTGATTTTCGATGTTGTTGCTTCATGTTCTACTCGGGCTGTCGGGTTGCGCGTTTCGATATATGGTACGGTATGCGCCCCACAAGTATTACCTATTAACAAACTGTCACACTGAGTAAAATTACGCGCTCCTTCAGCTTTAGGCATAATCTTGACTAATCCACGATATGTGTTGTCAGCTCGACCAGCACTTATACCCTTAGAGATTATTGTTGATTTCGTATTTTTTCCTAAGTGGATCATTTTAGTTCCTGTATCGGCCTGTTGCGCGTTGTTTGTAATCGCAACAGAATAGAATTCACCAATTGAGTTATCACCCTGTAAAATGCAGCTCGGGTATTTCCAAGTCACTGCTGAGCCCGTCTCTACCTGTGTCCATGAAATTTTTGAATTATCTCCCCGACAGGCGCCCCGTTTGGTTACAAAATTGTATATACCGCCAGCCCCCGTTTCATCACCCGGGTACCAGTTCTGTACAGTAGAATATTTAATTTCTGCATTGGTTAACGCTACAAGTTCGACTACGGCCGCATGTAACTGGTTCTCATCACGCTGAGGGGCAGTACACCCTTCCAAATAGCTAACGTAAGAACCCTCATCCGCGATTATCATAGTACGTTCAAATTGTCCCGTATTTTCAGCATTGATCCGAAAATAAGTCGATAGTTCCATGGGACATCGTAATCCTTTTGGGACATATACAAATGAGCCATCTGTAAAAACAGCGCAGTTTAAGGCAGAAAAATAGTTATCTGAATGCGGAACAACTGAACCGAGGTATTTCTTTACAAGCTCTGGATATTCGCGAACAGCCTCTGATATTGAACAAAAAATTACACCCATTTCCGTCAATTTTGCCTTGTACGTAGTAGCTACGGATACCGAGTCAAACACAGCGTCGACAGCCACCACCCCGGAGAGCAACTCTTGTTCTTTGAGAGGGATACCCAATTTTTCGTACGTTTTAAGAAGTTCTGGATCAACTTCATCCAGACTTTTCGGTCTGTCCATAGATTTTGGCGCAGCGTAATAGTAGAGGTCCTGGTAATCTATTTTTTTATACCCAACTTTTGCCCAATTGGGCTCCTCCATTGTCAACCAGTGTTTATAAGCCTTAAGGCGCCACTCTAGCATCCATTGAGGCTCTTCTTTTTTTTCTGAAATGAATCGAATAATATCTTCGTTTAACCCCTTCGGAGCTGTCTCCATCTCTATATCAGTGACAAATCCGTATTTATATTTGTCAGCTTCAAGTTTCTTTACTTGGTCAACTGTCTCTTCGGAGATCGACATAATTTATCCGTTCTTTATTGAAATTTTTTGGTTTTAAACGTTAGCTAGTCTGATACGAGATAGGACCCCGGTTAGTTTTTTTGCTGAGGGAATTTACTGGAAATATCTCTCCGGGATCTAACAAATCTGCCAGTGTAACCCCACTTAGAGCCGTTCTTATCGCATCATTCACGGTATTCCAATTACCACGCATCGGACATGACCCCTCGATCGTACACTGATCAGTTGTTCCATCAACACAGGCTGTCAAGGCTATTGGCCCCTCGAGGGCCTCGATTATCTCTGAAACGCGAACAGAGTCAGCCCCCCTCGAGAGAGAATAGCCCCCGTTTACCCCTCGATGCGACTCTATCAATGAAGAACCAGCCATTAACTTAAGTATTTTGGAAACAGTTGGCATGGGGAGCCCTGTTCCATCAGAAATTTCGTTCGCAGTCTGCACTATACCAACCTGCTTTGACAAGCGACTCAAAACCACCACAGCATAATCCGTTAGTCTATTCAGTTTAAGCATACCGCACCTAAATTTATCCGAACAATTCTGTAACATAGGCTTTTATATTAAAAATGCTAGTGAAAACAGTACAAAATTAGTCCTCTTTTTTTATACGTTAATTTAGAAGAGATCATGCAGCCTCAAACAGTAGTGAAAAACAACTTGTCAAATGCTTTATTTTCTCGCCTATTTTAAGAAGGAGCTATATTAAGATCCCTGCTCATTTAAATCTTAAGTGGTCACATCGTGGTCTTGGGTTGTTGGTTAATATAGCTAGATAGTATTGAAAAATGGGAACTGAACGTCAACAAAGGCCTTATCTCGCCACCCTTTGGATGGTTGGAGCTCTGATATCTATATCTGGCATGGCCATTGCTGGACGCGAACTTTCCAGTGAACTCAATGCTTTTCAAATTTCTTTTACCAGAAGTTTTCTATGTTTGTTGTCATTATTCGTTTTATTAACAATCATTGGTTTTAAAAAAGTAAAAACACGGAAATTAAAATTACATGTTTTCCGTAATACTATTCATTTTGGCGGTCAAACCGGCTGGCTGTATGGCGTGGCGCTGCTGCCCTTAGCGGAAGTCTTTGCCATTGAATTCACTGCTCCAATCTGGACGGCTATTTTAGCTACGATACTCTTAAAAGAACAGCTAACGCGTTATCGCACCGCCAGTATCTTGATAGGTTTTATAGGGGTCCTAATCATCTTACGACCCGGATTACAGATCATTCAACCTGCTGCGTTAGTAGTTTTATTTGCAACAATATGTTTCTCTTCAACATATGTATTTACACGATATATGGCATCCACAGAAAGCCCACTAACAATTATTTTTTATATGAACTTAATACAACTTCCAATCGGGTTAGCCGCCTCTATACCTGACTGGAATATACCATCATTTGAACTTTGGCCCTGGGCAATATTACTAGGGTTAACCGGACTGACTTCACATTTTTGCTTCGCGCACGCGTTTAGACATGGAGATGCTGCTGTAGTTACACCGCTGGATTTCATGCGGCTACCTTTGATTGCATTTATTGGCTTTAATTTTTATGATGAACCTTGGGATTTGCTGATCTTGTTTGGTGGAACCATAATATTTGCGGGAAATTTATTAAATATTTACTCCGAGCATTATTCTTTTGGGAAAAAAAAGTGTACCCGTGTTGTTAAGTGAAAAAAGTTTAGCTTTTTAGTCATTCATCTAAGTGTTTTTTGTTAACATGCTTCCCAGAAAGTATGTTTAATATTACGTTTTATGTCCGTCCATACGGTTAATCGGGAAAAATTTATGCCTTTTGAAATTTTAACTCTACATGACACAACTTGGCAAATTGACGCAACGGTAACAAAAAAAGTTGAAGCTGAAGAAGTCGCCAACCAGATGCTAAGTGAGCCTGGCGTCACAGGAGTCAGGATTGTCCTCGACCATGTTTTAATAGCAAAGTCTATAGATCAACTCGAAGACGAAGATATTATCTTTGAAAAACTGAAGGAAGCAGGACAAGAAAAAATATTCATCAATGATATCGATGAGGCACCAGACTGTTCAATAGCCAAAGACCTTTTATTGACTCCGAGTAGGAAAGTAATAAATAAACTCTTTAGGCGTTATCTTGATAAAAATAATATCACTGCCATTGAAGTTCTTCATAATAGCAAAGAACTCAAAAGAGTTATGGATGCCGACGCACTCGTGCCATCCGCAATAGCAAAAGTATCAAAATTACAGGCAGACCCAGACCTAGGGAATGCAAACGAACGACGTGATAAGTTGTTCGAATTTGTTCAGGCTATTACGGAAGATGCTAAAAAAGCAGAGGATAAGTCGCTTCCAAAAATAGATTCAACAAATTTTGATCAATCTGTGGCAACTATCGATGGAATATCGCAAGGCGACGATTTCGAACATCTCCTCAATACTGCAATCACAAAACAGCTTATAGATATTAGAGATTGGTGGGGTAAACTCGTTCAAAGTATTGAGTTAGGGGAAGCCGCTCAGGATTCCAGAGGACTAGCCGCTATTGATAGGTTCATTGCGGACATATTAATGAATAATTCTGTAATCCAAGATCTACTGGGGGATCAGACCGACTTGGGAAGCGCCATTATCAAGATGCTCGATCTAGGTTCAGGGTCTTTGGAACTTGGCAAAATTGAAGATATGCAAAGCGGTAGTATTGAGGAAACTAAGGCAAAATTAAACCGTTTACTAGGTAGCACTGACCTTCTGGAAAGTAGTCAAATTCTCACTGAACGAGTCAGCCAACAGATAGGAGGCAACGCCGCACTTTCAAAAACAGGAGAAGAAGGGGAACGTGAACGATTTGATGCTATTCTGGATCGACTCGTAATTTCTGATGGAGTTAAGGGTGGGGGTGAACTTGCACGAGCAATATTAGAAAGACAGACACGGATCATTAACAAAGGTGGATTAACTGGATTGAAAGAGGCTGTTACAACACTGGTTTCTAGGTTGAGCTCACCAGCTAGAAAAATTGCATTTTTGCTATCCCTAGGTGAGTCTAAAAAAGGAATTGAGCAACTCAGAGAACATATAGCAGCACAGATAGATCATTTATTTTTAGAACCAACATCCCTGAATTCTATGGTTGTCACCAACCTTCCCCCTAACCAGAAAATGCAGCAAGTGACCGCTAGCTTTCACCAGATAGAAAGGTCTGATCTCGAGGCCGATAAAAAACAGCAAATAATGACGAAGCTTGACGACCTTTTATTTACGTATATCGAGGAGTCAAAAATCATAGAAAAGATTGATAACGCTCAGCGGCCAATGCATCTTCGAGCACTTATGCTAGTTGGGATGTGCCAAGAAGAAATGCTACCAAAAGGACGAGCCTCAGAAATCCCTCGAAAGATTTTAGCTGCACATATAAAAGACCCAGATTTCAGTAATCAGCTGGTTGCTCAAGTCGAGGATGCCGATGAAAAAGATAGAGTGGTAAATCGGTTCCAAGCTCAGTTAAAAAGGGCACAGATAAACGTTTGAGTTGAGTGAATAAATATTTCACAGCTACTAAAAACTGCGCAACGTAACCTCTACTATTAGTTTATCACCGACTATTCTCTTTGGGTTTTATCAACAATTTTTACTTGAAGATATTCTAAGCGTTCAAAAAGTTTTCTAGAGCCAGATTAAATTTGTTAGAGTTTTCGAGATAACCCGCATGCCCTACGCCCGAGAGTTGTTCCATTTGCACTTCAGGGATCAAACTAGCCATTTCCTTACTTCTTGCGGGGATAACAACACCGTCTTGTTCTCCTGTCAAAACTAAAACTGGCATTTTAAACTTGGTAGCGAGATCGCGAGTATCTGCATGGTGTAACATTTTGCATGCAGCTAGTAAGCCACTATGCGTCACCTCAGCTGCTATAGAAGCAACTTCCTGTCGAGTTACACTCGAAGCTGATTTAGCAAGCATACTGGATGCCCTGGCGCGACCAAATTCATCCGGCGACATATTTTTTATATCTTCCAATCTTGCGTTATAACCTTCGCCTAATGGGGTCCCCTCTGCTAGTCCATGTCCCATAAAAGTACTGGACAAAATCAACTTTGTTACCCTATCGGGATGAAACCCTGCTACACCCTGAGCCACAACTCCGCCCATGGAATGACCTAACAGATTAACAGTAGTTATACTCAACGCATCTAGAAACTCTATGACAGCCGCTGTATATTCTTCAAGGTTTGCCCCTCGTTTCGCACTCTTCCCATAAGCTGGGGCATCCCAAGCTATAACACGAAAGTTGTTAGATAACGTCTCCAACTGACTTTTCCAAGAGCGTGAGTTCCCACCTATCCCGTGCATTAATAGAAGTATAGGCCCAGAACCATTCTCTCTGTAGGAAATTTCTCCTCCCGGTGTCTCGATCATCTTAAGCTCAGATATGGTCATCATGGTTCATCCAAATTTTCAATCTTCTAATCTATTATTAGGGGTATAAGGAATTTTATTTAATACAACTTTCCTTTGAATTTAGTTTTCACTCAAACTTTTTATCTCATCAAGCGGCAGTGGTGTTATTGGTGGACGAATCCTATATTCTTCAACATCCGACGGTGTTTTACCCATTGCCTGGCTCATCAATTCTATAACTGACGCACTAAACATCCGCCCTTGAGACACACCCATGCCACAGCGAAGAAAAGCTTTAGATTGACTTGGGCCAGCGCATCCTTTCTTTTCAGCTCTCCTTATTTCACCTGTAGTATTTTCGTCAAAACGACATGTTATCGTTCTATCTCTTATAGCTTCTATTTTCTTTGGAGCAGGAAACTAAGCGCCCAAGAACGGTCTAATTCCTTCATCTATGATTATAACATCTGCGTCCATATTTACTCCGATTTGACTAGGACTATAAATTCCAAAACTAAATCTTTGGATCCAGTTCACATTTTCATGATCTGAATTTGTTTGATAACTGAGGCGTCAAACCCTACCAAAAAATGGTTATCAATTTCAATGATCGGTCTTTTCATTACAGTAAGAAATTGATGCAACACATCCACATTTTTTGGCTGGGTTATCTGGTCGCGTAATTCGTCAGAAAGGTTTCTCCACGTTGTGCCTCTTCGATTAATCAAATTATCCAATCCTATCCTATCAATCCATATTTCAATCTTAGCGTGGGTCAGTTCATTTTTTCGAAAATCAAAAAAGTCAAATATAATTCGATTTTCATTAAACCATTTTTTCGCCTTTCTGCATTTATCACAATTAGATATACCATAAAGAGTTGTCATATCACTTGTTACCTTCATCAATTTAATTCTTGATTTCATCAAGAATCGAAAGTATTGCCTCTACGCTAGACCGGCCCAAAGCCATACTTCTTCCAGGGGACCAGCCAAATCTTTCGTCCGGTGCATTCGCAGCATCTTTAAATGGCATCTCAAGGGTCATAGAAACAGCTCCATGAAATGCTGCTAAATAACCGGTCGAAGTTGTCTTCATACCTTTTCCTTTGGCAACTTTAGGATATCCATTTGCTAATTGAAAATCAGGGTTCAGCTGAGCAAGCGTATTACGAAACTTGTTCATAACTCCCAATTGATGATCACTGGCCTCAGCAATTCCTTCAAAACCGGCTATAAAATTAAAAGGAAGTCCCTCATCACCATGTACATCGAGGCAAAATCCTATTTTACTTTCAATCATCATATTACGGACATAAAAAACCTCAGGACTTTTTTCCACACTTGGGTTTTCCCATTCTCGGTTTAAATTGATGCCCTGCGAATTTACTCTCAAATTTCCAAGTGCACTGCCGTCTGGGTTCATGTTGGGAACGGCATATAATACAGCTCTCTGAAGCAAAGACCTTACCGCACCATCTTGCTGATTTCTCAAGCGATCTAAGAGACCCTCCATAAACCACTCAGCCATCGTTTCCCCTGGGTGTTGGCGGGCTATAACCCATAAAGCTGGTTTTTCCTTGGTTTCATTTCCAAAAGTCAAAACTTCAATAGGTCTTTTTTGGGCGGTAAATCCAGGTATTGATAAGCTAACCCCTTCAGACGCCTGACATCTGGCAATGAGATCAGAATGCCGGTTCAATGAGTACGGGACAAAATATGCATAGCAAACAGAATCTGAGTTTGGAGTGTGTTTTATCTCCAAAACACCGCTTCTATATTGTGTCTGCACCCTTTCCCAATGTTTCTGATCCTCCGAAGCAACGGCCTTATAATCTTCCCACCCTCGAGTAAAACTCGCTTCGCCAGCATTTAATATTTTGATCGTGCATTGGCTACCCCTAACCCCTACAACTCTGAAATAGAACCACTGAAAAAATTCTGCATTCGTGTCGCTTCTTATTTTGAGTTGGATGTCACTGGGATCATCGGCCTTAACGACTTCTATATTTCCTCCATCAAACGAGGATATTATTCCTAACATTCTAACTCCTAAAAAATGTCTAAAGTGACGATATTTTTGCTCGTAATAAAATTGCTTATTTTTTAATCTGCAAAATCTGGCTCTTTTTCAGCTATCAAACGTTTCATTCCCTCAAAATGCTCAATATTACGGCCTTTACGGGCTAAACGCCCCATCTCTATAGCAACCTCCTCAGGGATAAGCTGCATTTCACCACCTCCGGAAACTGCTAGAAGCTGATACATGCAGGCGCGCTCTAACTGATAAGCGTCTAAGTAAGCTCTAGCGACCGTTTCTCCAACGATCATCGCTCCATGATTACGCATCATCAGTATTCTTTTATCACCAAGAACTTCTGCCATATGAACCCCTTCGGACTCATCCTCCAAAACACCATCATAAACCTCATAGTAAACTACATCATCATGAAACCCAGCGGATTGCTGAGAGCTTCGAGTCTCAAGCTTCATATCTTTCCTAATAGACATAGCAGTAGTGTATGGCGCATGTACATGAATGACGCATTTCGCATCAGGACGGGCTGAATGAACGGGATGATGAATAATCCATCCTGCCCTGATAGGTGGTCGTTCCCCTGAAATCATTTTTCCTTCCGGGGACATTAGAGCTAAGTTACTGGCTTTAACTTGTCCCCAATGAGTATGGCCCGGACTGATTAAGATATTTTCTGGTTGATCTGGGCTGCAAAGACTTATGTGGTTCCATACACCTTCGTTAAGTCCATGCATCACCGCCAAACGATGTGCAGCTGCTACATCTAACCTGGCTTCATATTCTTCAGAGTTTTTCATTTGTATTATCCCCAGCCGAATTCATTAATTGGTAGACTGAATTCTATCGTTTTATTGTCCAACGTCCAGTTATGTAATAAGCTACAAGTGTTATATAGGATTAATTTTATTCAGTTGACGCCATTAAATGTCGCCCTAGAACTAGGCTTATTGAGTAGAAGTACTATTTTAAGGGTCTGAACTCTAAATACTAATTTTTGATTATGCGATTGCCTAGAAGGAACCACTGATGAAAAAACCTCGCAGCAACTTTGGCATGCAAGGCTTGCGCAGTGAAAAAGAAAAATATTCGATATTTAGTCTTGCCCGAAATGCATTCACCCATCATGAAAATTGGGCCCAAGCGTGGAAATCCCCAGAACCTAAAACAGAATATGACGTCATTATTATCGGCGGAGGAGGCCATGGCTTAGCAACAGCCTATTACCTGGCGTCACAGCACGGAATGAAGAACGTCGCCGTCATAGATAAAGGATGGCTAGGCGGCGGGAACACAGGACGTAATACCACTATTATTCGATCAAATTATATGTGGGATGAGAGTGCTGGTATTTATGAGCACTCACTAAAGCTCTGGGAAAAGCTAAGTCAGGAATTGAATTTCAATACGATGTTTAGCCAACGGGGGGTTTTAACCTTGGCTCATTCCGAACATGAATTAAAAGAAATGAACCGGCGCGTAGAAGCAATCCGATTAAACGGGATAGACTCGGACGTGTTAAACCCCGCTCAAATTAAAAAGCTTGTTCCAATTATCAATATTAATCCCAACCTTCGCTATCCAGTAATGGGGGGTTTTATACAGCGCCGGGGCGGAACTGCACGCCATGATGCAGTCGCCTGGGGTTATGCAAGAGCAGCCGATAACTTAGGTGTAGATATTATTCAAAATTGTGAAGTTACCGGGTTTAATATCAAAAACGGTAAAGTGGCGGGTGTCCAGACAGCTAACGGCCCCATAAAGGCAGGGAAAGTAGGTTGTGTTGTTGCTGGTCACGCCGGGGTTCTGGCAGGGCTAGCAGGCTTCCGTCTTCCAATAGATAGCCGACCTCTGCAAGCCTTGGTCTCTGAACCTATAAAACCAATCCTCGACACAGTAATCATGTCGAATAGTGTACATATGTATGTAAGCCAATCCGACAAAGGTGAGATGGTTTTTGGCGCAGGTGCAGATTCCTATAATTCATATGCTCAAAAAGGCAGCTTAAATATAATAGAAGGAATGTTAGCTGCTGCGGTCGAGCTTTTCCCAGTTTTTTCTCGTCTCCGAATGCTTCGATCATGGGGAGGGATAGTTGACACATGCCCTGATGCATCTCCGATTATATCAAAAACACCCATAGACAATCTCTATTTTAATTGTGGATGGGGAACAGGCGGTTTTAAGGCAACGCCGGGGTCAGGACATGTTTTTGCAGATCTGATTGCTAGGAATGAACCAAATTCGATCACTGCACCATTCACACTCAACCGCTTTGTCGATGGATATTTAATTGATGAACATGGCGCAGCAGGCGTCGCTCATTAGAAAGGCCACGCATGTTATATATTAAATGTCCTTGGTGTGGATACCGAGATGATGCGGAATTCCACTATGGTGGTGAGGCACACATAAAACGGCCCTTTGACGCTGATTCTTTGAGCGATGAGGAATTCTCTGAATATCTATTTCAAAAAAGTAATACCAAAGGGTTAACACTTGAAAGATGGGTTCATACTAGCGGATGTCGAAGATGGTTTAATGTCTTACGGAACACAGTAACCAACGAGATAATTGAAGTTTATCCAAGTAACCAATTACCAAGCTCTCAGGCTGGGAAAGAATATTATAAGAATAATTGGCGCCGGAAATCTGCCGCCGAAAGTTTAACAACACGCCAAGTAGAAAAATGACAATGCAACGTTTCCGTCTAAAAGATTTAGGGCAAGTAGACCGATCAAAACCATTACGTTTCAAATTTGATGGGAAATTTTATGAAGGGTATAGAGGTGATACCCTGGCATCGGCTCTTTTAGCTAATGGGGTCCATTTAGTAGGCCGTAGTTTCAAATACCATCGTCCGCGCGGCCTGCTATCAGCTGGAGCAGAGGAACCAAATGCACTTATTCAAGTAGGGGAAGGTAACAGTACGGATCCAAATACCCGCGCAACTCAGATGATACTTCGTGATGGCCTTACAGTGAAAAGTCAGAATCGTTGGCCAAATTTAACTTTTGATCTGGGTTACGTAAATAATCTTATCCACAGATTGCTACCAGCTGGCTTTTACTACAAGACGTTTATGTGGCCTGCTAGTTGGTGGATGCGATATGAGTATTGGATAAGGCGGGCTGCTGGTCTTGGAGAGGCGCCTAAGGGGGCAGACCCTGATCGGTATGAAAAAAATCACGCGCATTGTGACGTTTTAATCGTTGGCAGTGGTCCTGCGGGTTTAAGTGCTGCACTTGCTGCCGGACAAACTGGAGCTAGGGTGATTTTGACCGAAGAACAGGATAGTTTTGGCGGGAGCCTGACATATAACACAGATTGTACCATCGATGGGTTACCTGCATTTGAATGGGTTAAAAGAACAGTGGCGGCTCTATCAAGTATGCCCGAGGTAATTTTGTTGAAAGCAACTGTAACTAATGGGTATTACGATCATAATTATCTGACTTTGTTGGAGAGCACGGATAACGATAACCAAACCGGTTCAGAGTACAAAACACGACAGCGTTTGTGGAAGGTTAGAGCTAAACGTGTTGTGCTTGCCACGGGCCAAATTGAGCGCCCATTAATATTCCGTGATAACGATAGACCGGGAATTATGTTATCCGCAGCGATGCGAGCGTATCTTAATCGGTACGGAGTTTCCCCAGGAAATAGAGTTCTACTATTCACTAATAATGATGACGCCTACAGAACAGCTATATCCCTGAAAAAAAATAATGTGCCCATTGCAGCGATTGTGGACCTTCGAAGCAATCCAGATGGTGAGTTAGTTGATCAGGTTCGAAGCGAAGGTATCACAATATATCCAGGACATGCGATAGTTTCCACAGCCGGGTATTTGCGTATCAAGTCAGCGAAAATAATGCAACTAAGTGAAGATGGCACAAAACTCATTGGATCGATGAAAGAGATTAGGTGTGACAGCATAGGTATGTCAGGCGGCTGGAACCCAACTGTACATTTATTCTCGCAGAGTGGGGGCAAATTAAGATGGGATGAAGAGTTAGCGCAGTTTCTACCAAAAACAGTAACTCAAAATCTTGTTTCCATTGGGGGTTGTGATGGAACACAAGGTCTTAGCAACTGCCTCAAAGCAGGATTAAAAGCCGGAGCTGAGTCAGCTAGAGCCACAAATAATAAGGGGCGTGCTCCGCGTTTACCTAAAGTTATAGAACCTAAATACAATGACCAACGAACCATCTGGCTTATCCCAACAGAACGAGCCAATGGGAAGATTAGTAATCATTTTGTTGATTTTCAAAATGATGTCACCGCATCAGATATTGGCTTAGCTGCAAGAGAAGGTTACAGATCAGTCGAGCATTTAAAACGCTACACGACAATGGGCATGGGTACTGACCAAGGCAAAACTTCTAACGTAGCGGCGCTCGCAATTCTAGGGGAAACACTTGGAACTACCGCCCCTAATATTGGACATACGACGTTCAGGCCACCTTATACACCGGCGACGATTGGAGCATACGCGGGGCGAAATTTAGGGTTATTATTCGATCCCGTAAGAACCACGGTAATGAACGAGTGCCATAAAGGGCTTGGGGCTAAGTTTGAGCATGTTGGTCAATGGATGCGAGCTTGGTATTACCCAAAGCCAAATGAAACGATGCAACAGGCCGTCAATCGGGAAGTCAAAGCGGCGCGAGATAGTGTGGGTATTTTGGATGCTTCAACACTTGGAAAAATTGACATAAAAGGCCCTGACGCAGCGGAATTTTTAAATCGCGTCTATACAAACGCCTGGCTGAAATTAGCGCCTGGAAGAGCACGATATGGCTTGATGCTCAAAGAGGATGGTATGGTTATGGATGATGGTGTAACCACTCATCTACAACCCGGCCACTTTCATATGACAACGACAACGGGCGGTGCAGCGAGTGTGTTAGAATGGCTTGAAGAATGGCATCAAACTGAGTGGCCTGATCTGAAGGTTTATTTCACCTCTGTCACCGAACAATGGGCAGTAGCGTCAATATGCGGTCCTAATTGCCGTAAATTACTCTCCGATTTAGCACCAGACCTTGACTTATCAAACGAAGAATTTCCTTTTATGTCAGTTAAAGAAGGAAATGTGGCCGGGATAACGGCTCGTATTTTTAGAATATCGTTTACAGGAGAGCTCAGTTTTGAGATTAATGTTCCAAGGAGGTATGGGCCGAAGCTCTGGGATGCTTTGATGCAAAAGGGTAAAAAATATGACATTTGTCCCTATGGAACCGAGGCAATGCATGTACTGCGCGCTGAAAAAGGCTTTATCGTTGTTGGACAAGAAACTGACGGAACGGTTACACCATATGATCTTGGGATGGACTGGATTGTATCAAAAACAAAGCACGATTTTGTAGGCAAAAGGGCACTAAAGAGGAGCGATATCATTAAAAATGATCGCAAACAATTGGTCGGTTTATTAACAGAAAACGAGACAGAAGTAATACCAGAAGGTTCCCAGGTCGTTGAAACACCTACTTCCGCCCCGCCTATGGTAATGATCGGTCATGTGACATCGAGCTACTACAGTCCAAACTGCAATAGATCGATTGCGATGGCTTTGGTAAAGGGTGGAAAAGAAAAAATTGGCCAGACTCTGCATGTTCCTTTGAGAAATAAAACTATAAAGGTTACGGTTACCGATACTCAGTTCTTCGACAAAGAAGGAGTGCGTTTAGATGGATGATGCAGCTTTACCCAAACAGAAAGATAGCGGCACCAGTCCCCTAGACAAACTAATCAAAGTACCTGGAGGGGCAAAGGACGCTGGTATTTTTCTTAAAGAATGCCGTCATTCGGGAAAACTCATTCTACGGGGTGACCCCAGCGACGATCTTTTCATAAAATCCACCTCTAAAGTGTTAGGCTACAAGTTACCTTTAACCCCAAATACTTTCTTAAAAAACAGTGAATACACGTCAGTTTGGCTTGGACCAAATGAATGGCTGGTAAATTCTCTACCTGGTGACGATAGTTCATTAGAAAATGATTTAAATATTGCATTAACAGATGTCCATCATTCAGTAACTAATGTTTCTGATAACAGCACCATAATACAACTATCGGGTCCAAATGCACGTTCAGTAATAATGAAGGGGTGTGCAGTGGATGTTCACCCGAGAGTCTTTAACCCGGGAGACGCGTTTCAATCAAATTTAGCTGCAGCTTCTGTAATCATGTGGCAACTCAATCTAATACCTACCTTTAATATTATGGTGCGGGCGAGCTTTGCTAGTTATTTGTGGAAATGGCTGCTCGACGCCGGCGCCGAGTTTGGTGTCCAAATTCGGCTATAAGACTGTTGAAATAAGTATTGATTTAAGAAAAAAAAGCAATGAGGGTTAATCAACCAATTGTTCGTCATGCCTATCTTGAAGAGTACGAGGTGGCGGCAACAATAGCGGCACAATGTTATCAGCAATTTCAGAATCAAATCGCCCCGGGTTTATGGCCAGTTATGGAAAATTGGGTTATCGAAACCACAAATCTAAAAAACGGCGGAGAGTTATTAATAGCTTCTAGTTCCCAATGTATTGTCGGGTCAGCTGTATATTATCCACCTTCCTCTCAAAATAATTCATTTTTCCCCTCCGATTCTAGCTACATAGCAGCCCTCTCCGTTATTCCAGATGAAAGAAGAAACGGAATAGCAAGTGCGATACTAAAAGCTTGTAGCGAGCTCGCCAAATCAGATAAATCGGCCCAATTTTGTGCATCCATAAGCTCTCTAATGACGGAAGCAATAGCGCTATTCTTGGATTATGGCTTTCAAAGAAGATCCAAATTCCAACGTCTTTATGGGGTTGAGTATAATTTATATACTCATGAAATTTTATAATAATTGCCTATAATAAAATTAGTATGGTATTTAGGCTTAAACGTTAGAATCAGGAAAACTGGCTTTTTTTCTATCAATAAATTCTCTAATAGACTCGTCCACACCTGGATCAATACTCGGCGCTTCATATTCGTTGAGCATTTTTTTTACTTTATCCGCCGCACGAGCTTCCGCGTTTAAGCTCCCCTCTGCCTCCCACTGCTCAAACGTAGAGTTATCAGCGATTGAGGATCTAAAAAAGGCTGTCTCAAAATTAGCCTGTGTATGGTCACAGCCAAGAAAGTGAGCACCAGGACCTACATCCCGGATGGCATCCATCGCCTGCCCATTTTCCGATAGATCTATTCCATTCATCATGGTTTGCATCATTGCTAGTTGATCTGTATCCATCAGAAATTTTTCATATGAAGATACCAACCCTCCCTCTAACCAGCCAGCTGCATGAAGTACGAAGTTCACTCCTGCCATTAAGGTCGGGAAAAGTGTATTTCCTGACTCAGAAGCTGCTTGGGCATCAGGGACCTTTGAACCACATAAAGATCCACCTGATCTGAACGGAACATTAAGACGGCGCGCTAACTGCGCACATCCATATAACACTAATGCCGGTTCAGGAGTACCAAAAGTGGGTGCACCAGATTGCATCGACATGGAACTAGCAAAACTTCCAAATATCACTGGCGCCCCTTTACGGCATAATTGGGAGAATGCAATCCCAGCAAGTGCTTCCGCAAGTGTCTGTGTTAACGTACCCGCGACTGTCACAGGCGACATAGCACCCGCCAAAATAAAGGGTGAGGTCATAACGGCCTGATTGGCGCGAGAGTATGCCTTCAAAGCACCCAACATCGTCCCATCCCAAGTCATAGGAGAATTGGCGTTAATAAGACTGGTTACAACGGTATTTGTCTCTAAAAATTCTTTTCCAAAAAGCAACCGGGCTATTTCTATTGTATCATTGGCTCTCTCTGGAGCGGTTACAGACCCCATGAATGGCTTATCACTATATTTGATATGTGCATAAATCATCTCAAGGTGTCGTTTATTCACGGGAAGGTCTACTGGCTCACAAACGGTCCCACCTGAGTGATGCATAGAGGGCGAAAGATATGCCATTTTAACAAAATTTTCAAAATCTTTCATTGTTGCATAGCGACGCCCACCATCTAAATCACGAACAAACGGTGGTCCATAAACAGGAGCAAAAACTGTATTATTTCCACCAATTTGAACAGAGCGATCCGGGTTTCTGGCAACTTGTGTGAATGTTGGCGGCGCTGTTTTAGCTAACTCTCTTGCCAGGCCACGCGGCATTCTTACGCGTGTGCCTTTGATGTCTGCCCCTGCATCTTTCCACAATGTAAGCGCTTCTTCATCCTCCCGGAATTCAATACCAATCTCTTCTAATATAGTATCCGCATTGTATTCTATAATCTCCAAGCCTTCTTGGCTTAGAACGTCATAAATTGGGACTTTTCTGGAAATATAGGGAAATTGCCTGACCTGCTGCTTTCCCCTCATGGCTCTCCGAGCACCACTACCACCTCGAGACCGACGTTTATTTTTATTTCTTGTTTCAAGTTCAGACATATAAATTTCCTCAACCTTGCAACATTTTTATCCGCCAAAATTACTCATACGCATCCATCGGTGGACAGGAGCATACTAAGTTGCGGTCACCATAAACATTGTCAATACGACCGACCGGTGGCCAATATTTACCTTGCTTAAGATCGCTCGATGGGAACACTGCTTGTCGGCGAGTATATTTGTAATCCCAATTCTCAGAAGCTAACACATCTGCTGTGTGAGGCGCATTTGCCAAAGGGCTTTCATCACGAGTTAACTCTCCCCGTTCTATAGCATTTATCTCTTCCCTAATTGACACCATAGCATCTATGAATCTATCTATTTCAATTTTCGATTCACTTTCCGTTGGCTCTATCATCAAAGTACCTGCAACAGGGAAAGACATAGTTGGTGCATGAAAACCATAATCTATTAATCTTTTGGCTACGTCTTCTACATCTACCCCGGTAGTTTCTTTTATCTTTCTTAGATCAATTATACATTCGTGTGCTACAAAACCGTTTTCTCCCTTATACAATACTGGGTAATATTTGCTTAGGGACGCAGCTATATAGTTTGCATTCAGAATAGCAATTTCACTAGCTTTACGCATTCCACTAGCACCCATCATCTGTATATACATCCATGAGATTGGTAAAATCCCTGCACTTCCCCAGGGTGCCGCACTTACTGGACCAATAGACTCATCCTGAGTTATACCAAATCTGTGTCCTGGCAAAAAAGGAGCTAGATGAGCAGCCACCCCAATGGGCCCCATTCCAGGTCCACCGCCACCATGCGGAATGCAAAATGTTTTATGTAAATTTAAATGACTGACATCAGCACCGAAGTCTCCAGGCGCGCATAATCCAACGAGTGCATTTAAATTGGCTCCATCAACGTATACTTGACCACCATGTTCATGAATGATGGCGCAAATATCTAATATCCCCTCTTCAAAGACCCCATGCGTTGAGGGATATGTGACCATTAACGCTGCTAAAGTATCCGAGTACTTCTCTGCCTTATGTCTTAAATCTTCTAAATCAACGTTACCGTTATCATCACATTTAACCACAACTACTTGCATCCCACACATAGATGCTGAAGCAGGGTTTGTTCCATGCGCCGAACTTGGTATTAGACAAATATCTCTGTGTGCTTCCGACCTGCTTCGATGATACGCGCGAATTGCAAGAAGCCCAGCATATTCACCTTGAGAACCAGCATTCGGTTGTAGAGATATGGCCGCATAACCAGTGCAATTGCATAACATCTGCTCTAGTTCAACAATCATTTCCGCATACCCTTCCACCTGGTCTTTTGGAACAAATGGGTGTATTTGACTAAATTCAGGCCAGGTTATTGGAAGCATTTCGGTAGTAGCATTGAGTTTCATTGTGCAGGAACCCAGTGGTATCATCGAACGATCCAGCGCAATATCTTTATCCGACAGTTTCCGAATATATCGAAGCATTTCTGTTTCTGAGTGATAATCATTAAATACTGGATGCTCCATGTATCCAGAAACGCGGATCAATGCTTCTGGAATTTCATTTCCTATCCTTTTTTCAACCTCATCAAATGAGATTTGTTTCATAGAGTCGAATGCCATTAATGACCACAAGCGCTCTACTAAATATTGATCACTCGTTTCATCAAGTGCGATGCCAACTCTATTATCAAATATTCTAAGGTTTATTTCTTCCACACGGGCCGCTTCGATTACTGATCCCGTCCAGTCATCAGTTTTCACAACAATTGTATCAAAAAAATTTCCTGTTTCTATTACATACCCCAGGTCGCGCAGACCTTCGGCCAACACCGCCGTCAGGTGATGGGTTCTTTTCGCAATTCTTTTCAAACCGTGAGGGCCGTGATAAACGGCATACATGGAGGCAATAATTGCCAATAGAACCTGCGCAGTGCATATATTGCTAGTGGCCTTTTCACGACGGATATGTTGCTCCCTTGTCTGAAGCGCTAATCGGTAGGCTTTATTATTAGCACTGTCCACTGAAACGCCAACAATACGACCCGGAATATTCCTTTTATACTTATCCCGAGTTGCAAAAAAAGCGGCATGTGGCCCCCCAAAACCCAGAGGAACGCCAAAACGTTGACTCGAGCCTATCACGACATCGGCACCCCACTCTCCTGGTGGTTTTAACAAAGTTAGTGCAAGGAGATCAGTAGCAACTACGACCATCGTATCCTGTGCATGTGCCATTTCCACGATGCCAGAATAATCTGGTATATCACCGTTAGTATTTGGGTATTGGAGCAAGACAGCGAAAGCTTGATCAGCGACCCCTTCGGTTTCATCACCGATTACTACTCGGATACCGATTGGTTCTGCTCGCGTCTGAACCACGTCGATTACCTGGGGATGGCAATTGCTTGAAACGAAAAAAACATCTCCTTTTGACTTGGAGTTTCTTGAGCAAAAAACCATTGCTTCCGCCGCCGCAGTAGCCTCATCCAAGAGCGATGCATTTGCTATCTCCATCCCAGTTAAATCGCAAACCATTGTCTGAAAATTAAGTAATGCTTCTAATCTACCTTGCGAAATCTCCGGTTGATATGGCGTATAGGCAGTATACCAGGCTGGGTTTTCAAGAATATTACGCAGAATTACACTTGGTGTATGGGTTGAATAGTAGCCCATACCAATTAAAGACTTCGTTACCTTGATGCGACTTGCATGATGCTTCAGTTTAGATAGAGCGCTTGTCTCACTCAATGCGACTGGAAGTTCTAAAGGTTTATCCAAAAGGATGGCTTGAGGTACTGTTTTATTAATCAATGCGTCGAGGCTGGTTAATCCCATTGCATCAAGCATCTTTTTTTGCTGCTTTTCTGCTGGTCCGATGTGGCGCACGCTAAATTCGTCGTTACTTCCGCGCTCAGTATCTCTATCAGTCATCCAGACTTCCTCAATTTAATCACTATCTCAAGAAACGAATTATCATTACTATTTAATACTTTCTACGAACTTATTATAACTATCTAAGTCCATTAAATCATCTAATTCGTCGGGGTTGGTTATCGTAATTTTAAAAATCCAGCCATTGTCTAACGGATCGCTATTTATGGTTTCTGGGGTATCCTCTAATAATACGTTTACCTCACTTATAAGACCCGATACGGGTGAAAAAATATCACTAGCGGCTTTTACAGATTCAACAACCGCAACCTCTTCATGTTTAGTGACCTCTTCATTTGTTTTGGTCACTTCCGCAAAAACTATATCACCCAGCTGCTCCTGAGCAAAATCAGTTATCCCTACTGTGCCAGTATTTCCCTCTATAGTAATCCATTCATGCTCTTCAGAATAATAAGTCGTGGCCATCACTTTCTCCTTCTACATCTTTTAGGTTCGTTTGTAGTTTGGGGTTATGAACGGTAAATTGGTTATTGTTGCTGGGAGTAAACTATCTCTTACTAAGACTGAGACTTTTGAACCTGTCTCAATACTAGGACTATCTATATATGCCATTGCGATAGGTGCACCGACCGTTGGCCCAAATCCACCACTAGATATATCACCAACTTTGTTACCCTCTAAATCAAATATTTCAGTGCCCGCTCTAGCAGGCGCACGCCCATCGGGCCGCACTCCATAACGCCGAGTAGATACTCCATCTTTTAATTGTCGTATAATATTTTCACACCCTGGAAATCCCCCCTCTTTTCGTCTTCTTTTCCCTACAGTCCACCCCAAATTTGCCTCAACCGGGGTTGTCATTTCATTGATATCTTGTCCATAGAGACACAAACCGGCCTCTAGACGCAGTGAGTCCCGCGCACCTAAACCAATTAATTCAGTATCCTCGTGACTTAGGATAGTCTCAGCAATTTCTTCTGCCATCATCGAGGGCATAGATATTTCGAATCCATCTTCACCAGTATAGCCTGAACGAGTTATAAAACACTCTGCTCCGCAGATAGAAAACTCCCCCGATGACATAAATTTCAAATCAGCAACACCTGGAGCAAGCATTTCCAAAACAGTCTCAGATACAGGCCCTTGAAGAGCCATAAGAGCCCGGTCCTCTAGCTCCTCTATGTCGCATCGCAGGTTGTCTCGAAGAAACTTTATGTCTTTGTGCCGGCATGCCGCATTCACCACAACAAAAAGGTGATCACCCGCATTGGTGACAATTAGGTCATCTAGGATCCCACCTTCTTTATTAAGGAAAAGCGTATACCGCATCTCACCCTCATTTAACGACTTGATGTCACTTGGGACTAAATTTTCAAGTTCATCTTTTACTTCATCGCCTTTCAAACAAATCTGCCCCATATGCGATACATCGAATAAACCAGCTTTTGTTCTAGTGTGGATATGTTCTTGCTTAACGCCCAACTTATATTGAAGGGGCATAGAGTAGCCTGAGAACGGCACCATTCGCGCTTCATATTTTAAATGAAGATCATTAATAGGTGATAATTTGAGTTGTGCTTCAGTCATAGCCCCTCCCTAAACATAACGAGTCTTCGTTTTCGCGCAAACGAAAGCGATTACCCCCTCTGTCGAAAACCTGAGAGATTCACCCCCTATCAATATAGATAGGGTGGCTTTCACCTTCGGTGGGGCTAATATACGGCGCGCCCACTTTCCAGAGGCTCCTAACCTTAAGGTCCTTTTGCCTGAGAGATTCCGGGGCGGTTGCTCCTTCGGCGGCGTCTGCAATAGAGTATGACTAACGCTCTCTTCCTCAAGGGTTAACGGATTACATTAACGAGATTAGCGGTTTAATGCGCATCGCGAAAGAGTTGATTTCAAATAAAAAATAATACCGATTAAGTTAGTTACCTTTTTAGGCAGGTGTATTTAAAATTTAAATTTGTTAAGATTTAAACAATCTGACTAAATAATTATATCTAGACAAAGAGGCTTTCCATGTCCTGGAACGAAGAAATTGATGAAATTTTACTCAAGCGCAGACTCGCCCTAGAACAAGGTGGATTGGAAAATATAGAACGGCAACATGCAAAGGGACTTTTAACAATCCGAGAACGCGTATCGGTGATGCTGGATGAGGGTTCATTCAGAGAGATTGGTCCAACGTCCGGAGGAGTAGAACGAAACGAAGACGGCTCTCTAAAAAGTTTTTCACCTGCTAACTTCATATTAGGGTTTGGTAAAATTAAGGGAAAACGCTGCATAATAGGCGGTGAGGATTTTACAGTACGTGGAGGTTCCCCAAATGAAGCTGGATTGCGCAAGAGTATTTACACTGAGGACTTAGCTCTCCAACATTTAATTCCCCTAATACGACTTCACCAAGGCGGAGGTGGGAGTGTCACGGGTAGCGGAGCAACTTCAAAAGTTATTGGCAGTCCCGTTTTCAATGCACCACGGTTTAGATCCGTAGCTAGAACGATGTGGTCGATCCCAGTAGCCACAGCTGCCTTGGGTGCCGTAGCAGGATTACCTGCAGCTAGGTTGGTCGCTTCTCACTTCTCAGTTATGACGAAAGAAAATAGCCAGGTCCTTGTTGCCGGGCCTAAGGTGGTGGAACGAGCTCTAAAAGAAAATATAACCAAAGAAGATATGGGTGGAGCTCATATTCATACCCGGAATGGTGTAGTTGATAATATCGCTGAAAATGAGCACGACGCATTCGGACAAATTGAAAAATTTATGTCTTATATGCCCCAGAATGCCTGGTGTGCCCCTACTCAAGAAAATTGCGATGATCCAGCATGCAGAAAAGCGGATGTCCTATCCCAAATAGTACCTGCGGACAGGCGCAAAATATATGATATGCGGAAAATTATTTCATTAGTAGTTGATAAAGATTCTGTCTTCGAAGTAACAAAAAATTTTGGGAAGGGCCAGATAACTTGCTTTGCGCGACTGAATGGACATGCTGTTGGTATTTTTGCAAATGATTGCCGATATTATGCGGGCTCAATGACTGCCAATGGCTCCCAAAAAGTAAGGCGATTTATAAAAACTTGTGAAACTTTTAATTTGCCGATTGTTACCTTTATAGACGAACCTGGGTTCATGATAGGGTCCGAAGCAGAAAAAGACGCTACAATTCGATATGGGACTGATCTTGTGATGACAGCGGCTGACTGCAAAGTCCCGTGGGCTTCTATCGTTGTGAGGAAATCATTTGGAGTCGCTGCAGTAGCACATTATGGACCTGATGCTTATGTATTAGCATGGCCATCTGCAGAAATGGGCGCCGTCCCTGTTGAAGGGGGCGTTGCCGTCGCCTTTGGACGTGAGATAGAGAACCATTCAAACCCTGAGCAAAGGAGACTAGAATTAGAGGCTTCGATGGCCTACCGCTACTCGGCAGTTCCTAGAGCAGAATCCCTCGCAATCCACGATCTAATTGATCCAAAAGAAACGCGGCCGGCGCTGTGTGATTGGGTAGACCAAATTATTGAAACAATACCCAATATCATAGCGATGAAAACCCGCCTTCACAGGTGAATTATCTTCGATGTCTAAGGTTAAAGGCAGCCTGACGTTTATTTAACTGAAACCCTATTAATAATTTATAACCTGAGAAGTTATTGCTCGTTTTTTTAGGGAAGAAAGGATTTATAATTTGCTCTTGGGTAACTTGCGTATTTTTTTGTGAAAAAGGAATTTCCAAATCAAAGTTTTCCTTAGTTAATACACGCCCATCTGGTGCTATTGCTGCAGCAAAATAGTTAATTTCCACAGCGGTATCTTTTTTAATATCACTCATACTGGATTTTATTAAAAAACTTGTTTCGAGATCCGCCCCATCGTCACTAAAACTACATTTGGTATTTAAACTACTAAATTGGGATATAAATAAGATGTTCGACGCTTCTCTGCTATTTGTATCCCGAAAAAGGGTCATCCGCTCCAACCCGTCAACAAATGCAACCGTGGGACAAATTCGGTCTTCAGTGACCTTAGAAGAACAGCCTGATACAATGACCAAGAACAGCATTGATGATAAATAGATTAAAAATTTATTTTTAAACATAAAGTGTATCGTTTTCCATTAATGAGGTAGTAAGTTTATAACTATAGACATACCATCGCAATCCTACTTAACCTATGATTGAAGTTATTTTTTCTATATTATCGATCTTGGCTTTAACTAAGGAAAAAGTTCATAGATGACCGAAAATAACCTTACCGTTCGTCTAGCTGCCCCCAGAGGTTTCTGTGCCGGAGTTGATCGTGCAATACAAATTGTCGAAAAATGTCTTGAAAAATATGGGGCTCCTGTTTTTGTCAGGCACGAAATTGTACATAACCGGTTCGTTGTCGAAAGTCTTGAGGCAAAAGGTGCAGTTTTTGTGGACGAGTTAGAGGAAGTACCTGCAGACGTTCCGGTAATATTTTCCGCTCACGGAGTACCTAAATCTGTACCAGAAGAAGCAGAACGAAGAAATTTAATTTATCTAGATGCCACATGCCCTTTAGTCAGCAAAGTGCATGTGGCAGCAGAACGACATTTTCGCAGCGATAGACATATCATACTTATCGGACACGCGGGGCACCCAGAAGTGATTGGAACAATGGGACAGTTACCAGAGGGTGCTATCTCCTTAGTGGAAACAGTAGACGATATTCCTAATCTTAAAGTTCCCAAAAATAAAGACTTGGCCTATATCACTCAAACGACACTGTCGCTGGATGACACCAAATTAATTATCGAAGCTCTTGAAAATCAATTTCCCAAATTGATAGGGCCTGCGAAACAAGATATCTGTTATGCGACAACTAATCGGCAACAAGCTGTTAAAATAATTTCTGAGGGGTGTGATGCGGTCCTTGTGATAGGGGCTCCAAACTCATCTAACTCAAAAAGACTTGTTGAAGTTGCAGCAATGAATGGATGCCTCGACTCTAAATTGATTCAGCGCGCATCTGATATCGACTGGACTTGGCTCGCAACCAAAAAAGTAGTTGGAATAACTGCTGGCGCCTCAGCACCCGAAGTCCTTGTTGAAGAAGTCCTAGAGGCATGTACGGAAAAATTTAATGTAGCAATAGAAGAAGTTGCTATCACTCGAGAAGACGTTATTTTCAAACTACCAAAACAATTAACAGACTAATGGCTGTTTATACTAAAATAAATAATACGGAATTGCGTGGATTTCTATCCCAGTACAGTCTCGGCGATTTAATATCTTTTTCAGAAATAGCTGAGGGCGTCGAAAACTCAAACTTTCTCGTTCAAACAACAGAAGGTCAATTCATTCTTACATTATATGAAAAAAGGGTTAACCCAGAAGACTTACCCTTTTTTCTTGGTTTATTGGGTCATTTATCAGAAAATAATTTTGTTTGTCCTGTCCCGGTAGAGAAAAAGGACGGCAGGGTCCTCAATGACCTTAACGGGCGACCTGCTGCAATAGTCACTTTTTTAGAAGGCGCCTCCCCTAAAGTGATAACTGTAGCTCATTGCAAAGCGTTAGGGGTGTCCATGGCAAAGCTTCATAGAGCCGGGAATAACTTTAAAATCCATAGAGAAAACTCGCTCAGCGTAAAGCAATGGCGACCACTTCTTGATTCATGTGATCTTCTGAACAAACCTATTTACATCAAGCTCTATAATGAATTGAACGAAGAAATAAATTGGTTGGAAACAAATTGGCCTAAAGGTTTACCAATGGGCATTATTCATGCCGATTTATTCCCCGATAATGTCTTTTTTCTGGATGACGTCTTATCAGGAATAATAGACTTTTATTTTGCATGCACTGATTTTCTTGCTTACGATTTGGCCACTAGCATAAATGCATGGTGCTTTGATTCTGATGAGACTTTTAACGCAGAAAAGTCCAAAGCGTTGGTGGACGCATATCAGACGCAACGTCCATTATCGTCAAACGAAATAGCATATTTTCAGGTGCTAGTTCGAGGTAGCGCTATTCGCTTTTTGCTAACACGGCTTTACGATTGGCTGAACCACCCGGATGATGCTCTCGTTCAACCGAAAGACCCCATGAGTTACCTAAAAAAGTTAAATTTTCATCAACAAGTAGAAAGCCCTAAACAATATGGATTTATAGTGTGAGTAAAGTAGTAATTTTTACAGATGGGGCATGTAGTGGAAATCCGGGTCCCGGTGGATGGGGCGCTTTGTTAAGATACGGCGACACTGAAAAGCAGTTATCTGGAGGAGAATTAGAAACAACCAATAATAGAATGGAAATGATGGCGGCCATAAGAGCGCTAGAATCTCTCAAACGTCCCGTTCAGGTAGAACTATATACCGATAGCGTTTATGTTAGAGATGGCATTACAAAATGGATACAAGGTTGGAAGGCTCGCGGCTGGAAAACTGCCAATAAGAAACCCGTCAAAAATGTTGATCTTTGGCAGCGCTTAGAGAATGCTATGGGATCACATTCGATTGATTGGCATTGGGTAAAAGGGCATGCGGGATACGCAGACAACGAGCTTGTCGACGAATTAGCCCGAAATGCTATCCCACGAAAGTAATACAATAAGACTTAAAAATTACATTAAACAAATAGCAGCTTTTAATTATCAGACTTAAACTTGAGCTGAGTTTAAAAACCTTTGCGTTTCCAGCGCGCAATCCTCTGAATGACTACATGCTATACCGTGTCGTGCCTTAGGGATTAACTTGAGTTGGCCCGTGGGTAATAGATCCTTCAACTCAATTGGTATATCGAGCGGTATAAATGGGCTAGAGTCGGGTTGCATCAATAATACAGGGGCTAGGATCTTATCTAGCTCTGTCGTTAGATCACTGGTCACCAAAAGACTTGCCATTTGCAAAATACTGTTTGAGTCACTGTTACACTGTGTTTTGTGAAACCAATCGCGAATGGCATCCGAAGTGGAATTAGGAAAAAATCGTTTTTCCAACATATCTAGTGACCAGGCTTCAATGCCATGGCTTTCAATTTGGTTGTGCCATGCATTCACATGTTGAAGGCTTCCCCCTCGGTGTGCTGTTGAGCAAGTCGCCACAGCTTTTACTTGGCCATGCATCTTGCTTGCAGCGTAAAGAGCTATCGTACCACCCATAGACTCGCCTACCAAAATGAGATTAGTTTTATTTTCCTTCGCCGCAACCGAAGCTATGATCTCATGATAAAAGTCAAAAGTTAAAGCTTGTTTTAAATTCAAAGCTTCTGATTTTCCATGTCCCGGAAGGTCTATCGCAATAATAGAATAATCGCCTGTTAGAAATGGCAGCCAATCGTCCCAAATATTTCTATCCGCACCAATACCATGAATGAACATTATACATGTTGAGCCGTCTTTCCATGCCGGTGTTATATCAAAACTACTATATTCCACCCGGTGTTCGTTTATCGTTAAATTAGCCAAAACGTCTCCTATATTAATGGATTTGTTTAAAGTGGTATATTGTCATGTTTTTTCCAAGGATTTTCCAATTGCTTGTTTTTAAGCATAGCAAATGCTCTTGCTAATCGACTTCTAGTATTTTGAGGCATTATAATATCGTCAATATAACCGCGCGCGCCCGCAACGAAGGGGTTAGCGAACTTTTCCGCATACTCTCCCGTTCGGGATGCTATTTTCTCCTCATCACCCAAGTCAGCCCTAAAAATTATCTCTACCGCACCCTTCGCTCCCATTACTGCTATTTCTGCTGTTGGCCACGCAAAATTAACATCGCCACGAAGATGCTTGGAACTCATTACATCATAGGCACCACCATAGGCTTTTCGCGTTATTACCGTTACCTTCGGGACGGTCGCCTCAGCATAAGCAAATAGTAATTTTGCACCATGTTTTATAATACCATTGAACTCTTGTTGGGTCCCAGGAAGAAAACCGGGCACATCAACCAGTGTTAGTATCGGTATATTGAAACAATCACAAAACCTCACAAAGCGGGCCGCTTTTTTTGATGAGTCTATATCCAGGCACCCAGCTAGAACCATGGGTTGATTTGCAACAATTCCTATGGTTGAACCTTGAAGGCGCCCAAAGCCAATCAGAATGTTAGCTGCAAAATTGGGCTGAATTTCAAAAAAATCTTCCTCATCTACCACCTTCAAAACAAGCTCTCTCATATCATACGGCTTATTCGCGTTATTGGGAATTAGGGTATTCAAGGATGGCTCAGGTCTTTCTGCCGGGTCTACTGTCTCCCTGGTTGGTGGCTGTTCTTTATTGGAACTTGGTAAAAAATCCATAAAACGCCGAAGTTGAAATAATGCCTCGACATCATTCTCAAATGATAAGTCTGCAACACCAGATTTGCTGGAATGCGTTGTGGCCCCTCCCAGTTCTTCATGCGTAACAGTCTCATGAGTTACCGTCTTTACTACATCCGGACCCGTTACAAACATATAAGAACTATCCTGTACCATGAAAATAAAATCTGTCATTGCCGGAGAATAAACGGCGCCACCAGCACACGGACCCATAACCATAGAAATTTGAGGCACTACTCCCGATGCGAGAACGTTTCGCTGAAAAACTTCAGCGTATCCACCAAGTGACGCGACACCTTCTTGTATTCTAGCTCCCCCTGAGTCATTTAATCCTATCACTGGCGCCCCAACCTTCATTGCCTGATCCATGATTTTGCAAATTTTTTCTGCGTGGGCCTCTGATAAAGCGCCACCAAAAACTGTGAAGTCCTGGCTAAACACAAAACTCAGGCGTCCATTTATGGTGCCAAAACCTGTGACCACTCCATCCCCAGGTATCTTTTCTGAGGCCATTCCAAAATCATTACACCGGTGTTCGACAAACATATCCCATTCTTCAAACGAACCTTCATCAAAGAGAACATCTATTCGTTCGCGAGCTGTCAGCTTTCCTTTTTTATGCTGGGCATCGATACGACGTTTACCACCACCCTCACGAGCTTCCTCTCTTTTCGCTTCTAAACTCGCTATGATATCTTGCATTTCAAACCACCGTATCTCAAAATTCATCAAAAGTGCCTATGGGCCTAAATCATATACACTTCTTTAATTATTTTCACTCTACACTTTCAGTAAAGCAATAAAATTAAAAACGTCCACCATTTCTTGTCGGGAATTCTGCAACGTTAACATTAATTCGGGATCGTCTCCCCAACGTTCAAGCTGATAGAGACCATCAAGTTGTGCGGCTTGAACACCTTCGTTAACATCAATATGGTCTTCCATTACAGCTAGACCTATAATTACGGATCCTGAAATTGCAGTCAACTCATGCAATCCAGTAAGATTAAAGGCATTATAATGAGTTATTTTATCGCGAATTGCTTTTATCGATTTCAACGGTTGTTCTAGCGGCATAATACCGCCAGTGACGTGTAATTCTGCGCCGATCGCTTTCTTTGCCCAGTCTAATAAAGGTTGCCATTTGTTATTCTGGCGCGCTACTAGTTCTTCTGGTTCAAAGGCACGGTAGCAGAGTAAATCTGTCTCTCCATAAGCAACAACCGACGTAACAACCTCCATTTTCTGCGGCGCAACTCTATCAATTGCGGTCGCCGCCAATGACATAAGTGGCATTTTATCTGGCTTAATAGTGGCGTCCTGTTGTCTCCACTCCAAGGCAATACCATTTGCAAGTTTTTCAGTCGTCAGCGAAAGCGCATTCATACCAGGAGTGCGCATAGGTCTTCCGTCAAGGGCAACAGTGAAATAGTCTTCAGCCTTCTCCACTGTTACTGTTTCATAAAATCTCTTCAATTTCCTTCCTTTTTTGCCAACTATAAATCTTAAAAAAACAACAACTGATGCCAGCTCTAATCATTTTTGATGGGATTCATCGAGAAAAGGATCATTGTAACTTTTTATATCAAACCCTAAAATGTTCCATGATTTCACCATATGTTCGGGTAAAACTGCTTCAACAAAAAGTTGTTCCCCATTGGGACGTGGGAGACAGATATCACGGGCATGTAAATGCAATTTCCGGGACAACCCATCCGATTCTAAAAAAGCTCCTTCACCACCATATTTTCCGTCACCAAGAATTGGTGTTCCTAGGGCAGTCATGTGCACTCTAAGCTGATGGGTTCTTCCAGTTCGAGGACGCAAAGCAATCCAGGAGGCACGTTTACCAAGCTTCTCGATTATAGCATAATCGGATACAGCGCGTTGACCTTCTTTTCTATCTATCATCATTTTCTCGCCGTGCTTTCCGGGTAATTTTGATATCGAAAGATCAATTCTCCCCATTGAAGGCCGGAGATCACCAACTACTATCCCCCAATAAGTTTTATTAGCGGTTTGGTCTCTAAAAGCACGGGTAAGCCAGCTGGCCGCCTGTCTACTTCGCCCTAACAAAAGCACGCCAGATGTATCTTTGTCCAATCTATGGACCAGCCGGGGCCTCTGATCTAACCCGAATCTTAGAGCATCAAGAGCACCGTCTATATGTTTTGTAGCTCCCGTGCCTCCCTGAACAGGAATTCCAGGCGGCTTATAAATAGCAAGAACCTCCTCGTCCATGTGAAGGATTGAATTCTTCAGTAATTGCTCCAAAGCACTGTCGATCCGATTATTTCGTTTTTCTTTCCATTCGGGCTTTCTTATAGAAGGCACCTTATCAAGTGGGGGTATTCTAATAGTTTCCCCATCACTCAATCTATAATTTGGTTTTGCTCTTCTACCATCTACCCTCACCTGCCCAGTCCTTAACAGCTTTTGGAGAGCCCCATAACCAACTTTTGGAAAATATCTTCCAAACCATCGATCCAACCTCAGTCCCACATCATCTGGTGAAACACGCATTAAACGTACTTCAGTCATGTGATTATAGTTCTCATGATATAAATACCCACGAATAGGCCAACGATGGAAAATACGACCGACGACAAAATATACATGCTTGCATTCAAGTAACTTCCACGCTCCACTAGGATAAAGACATCTAGAGCAAAACTGGAAAAAGTTGTAAAAGCACCCAAAACACCAACCATAAAGAAGGCCCGCCACTCTACACCAACATTCATTTTTAAATTCATAAACTCGTAGCAAACCCCCATCAAAAAACAGCCTACGATATTTGCTACTAGTATATTGTAAATAAAATCCCCACTAGAACTTTTAATAAATGATTGAGATAGTTGAAAACGAGCAATTGCACCGATTGCCCCACCAATAGCAACCGCTAAGAGAACTTTCATAAGATTAACCTTCTATGTGACACCAAATATCCAACCTTCAAGTTTCACCTCTGAAGAGTAATCATCCGGAGCCGACCACATGGCTGGGTTTGATGCTAAACTTCTGAGTGCCGCTGCCGATACTAGGGCATCTGGCTCATCCTCTCGCTTTGGCTTCCAATCTTGCGGTATCGGCTTAGAGTCAAAATATCTCAATGCATTATTTATCATCTCTTGATCTTGCCAGTTTTTCGGATTGGTCCCGGATTGCTTAAAGTAAAGCCGTGGGAATATCTCAACAGCAACCGAGTGACCCCTTTTTTTCTCAAATGGCCAAATTGCTATTTCTTTATCAAGGCTTTTTTTAAGCTTATAAAGAAAACGCATTCCTGCCAAAGAACCCGTACCAACATTTGCAGGACCGATGCACTTCATAGTCGGATGAGGTGCTGTTGCTTTTTTACAAAAAAGTTCCGTAATCCGTTTTCTTGGAAAATATAACTGACCTTTCCCATATGGGGAAAGAAAATATTTATGAAACGGAAGCTCTTTTCTTTCATAAAAGGATCCTCCATAAAAATTTGACGCCCCCTTACAGGTCTTATCAATTAGTTTCCACAAACCGAAAATGTTAGCGGGATTTTTATTCATCCCTGGGAAATAACACCCTAAATCGTAATGAGGGTAGCCAAAAGCGAAG
This sequence comes from SAR116 cluster bacterium AG-313-A07, assembly GCA_003284265.1. Lineage (GTDB taxonomy): Bacteria > Pseudomonadota > Alphaproteobacteria > Thalassobaculales > Thalassobaculaceae > UBA7326. Next base: position 16,172 of record QBVV01000005.1, on the reverse strand, counting down.
TCGAACCCTATCAAAGCTCGTTCTCTTTTTATAATTTCTGACAACCATAAAAAAACGTCATCCCGACCCCATAAATTACCATCGTTTGGCAATATAAGTTTTGGAACGTCATTATTAGGTTCAGCAACAGCGATTTGCAATCCACCTTGCTTTGATCCCTTGGCACCCGACCAATCTATTCCTATGAATTTATCAAAATAAGTCATAAACTACTTTTTTTAGTCTGACGTAATTTATCCCAATAAGAAATTCTTTTAATTAGTTCCCGCTCAAAACCACGTTCAACAGGCCAGTAAAATTTCTGAGGGGTTAAATGATCCGGGAAGTATTTCTGCCCCGACAAACCATGTTCATTGTCATGATCGTATTGGTACTCAGTACCATACCCCAGGCTTTCCATCAGTTTAGTCGGCGCATTTAATATATGATTTGGCGGAGATAAAGAACCCGTTTTTTCTGCACTAATTCTAGCAAGGTTTAAAGCCTTGTATACTGAATTAGACTTTGGTGCGGTTGCTAAATAGATGACACACTGAGCAATTGTTAAGTCCCCCTCAGGTGATCCTAATCTTGTATAAGAGTCCCAACAAGCCAGCGAGTGCGCTATTGCATTAGGATCAGCTAACCCAATATCCTCTGATGCAAATCGCACTAGTCTTCTTAAAATATACGACTTATCTTCTCCCCCATTCAACATACGGGCCAGCCAATAAAGTGCTGCATCTGGGTCCGATCCCCTCAAGGATTTGTGCAAGGCGCTTATTAGATTGAAATGTTGATCCTTACTTTTATCGTAAATAGGAGAGCGCTTATTGATAGCAGTGGTCAAATCATCAGTGTCAAGTTGCGTGCCGGATGGCAGAAAAAAGAGTTCCTCGATCATGTTGAGTAAAAACCTACCATCACCATCGGCCATTAATTTAAGACTTTCACGAGCTTTTTCGGTTACAGGAAGAACTCTTCCTTCATTTTTCTCCGCTTTCTGAATCAGTGTTTCTAGAGCTTCCTCGCTGATTCTATGCAAAACGAAAACTTGACACCGGGATAGGATTGCCGAGTTGAGCTCGAAGGAAGGGTTTTCGGTTGTCGCTCCAACTAAGATTATAGTGCCATTTTCTACATATGGAAGAAAGCTATCTTGTTGTGCTTTATTAAAGCGATGAATTTCATCAATAAATAAAAGGGTTCTCTGCCCAATTTCTCTTCTCTTATCCGCTCTGTCAAAAGCTTTGCGAAGCTCGGTTACACCAGAGAATACTGCCGACAATTGCTCAAATACCGCATCTACATGATCACAAATCAGTCGTGCCAAAGTAGTTTTACCACACCCAGGCGGCCCCCATAAAATCATCGACGAAACTCTTTTCTGAGCTATCATACGTCCAATAGGAGCATCCGCGCTCAATACGTGCTCTTGTCCAACGATCTGACCTATACTTTTGGGCCGGAGTCGTTCCGCCAATGGTTGCGAGATATTTGTCTCAAATAGAGAATTCATATGATTAACCTGGTATTTCTGTCCGCAGTATTTTATTTCCTCGCTTGATTGAAATCTTCCATTTACTTCTTTGCTTACGCAATGCTTTTCTAAGATCATCGACTGTTTTTATCGATCTTCCATTTACTTTAACTAAAATATCCTCTCTACGCAGACCTAACCCCTCAGCAAAACTACCACGCTGCCGACCTAAAACTACCACACCACGCCCCATATCATTGAGATTCTCTCTCAAAGCGAAGGCTGGAGACAAATTAGCAACTCTGGCGCCATTGAATGGGTTATTTCCTGTTATGTCTAGTATATCCGGTTTAGGAAAATCAGGTGGCCCTTCTAATACTATTCCTACTTCAAGTAGTTTCCCTTTCCTACGGATTTTTGCAACAGCGGTGTTCCCTAATGGTAGCGTTGCAATTCTATATCGTAACGCATCAGTATCTTTTATTATTTTTCCACCAACGCTGAGCAAAACATCCCCTATCAATAATCCCGCGACATCCGCCGGACTATCTGGAAAGATATCATTTATCACTACACCAGTAGGTTTTTCCAACCCAAATTCGACAGCGAGGTCGGAACTTATAGTTTGGCTGGTGGCACCTAACCAAGGAAATGTTAGCCGACCTTTCTTCGCCGAGTTCACGACTGTTTGTACCATATTTGACGGCACAGCAAAACCGATACCAACAGAACCTCCACTGCCCCCTTTATTACTAAAGATAGCTGTATTGATACCAATCAAAGTTCCATCCATGGCTATTAATGCGCCCCCAGAATTCCCAGGGTTGATGGATGCGTCCGTTTGGATGAAAAAACTATAATCTGTTATACCAATAGCCGTCCGAGCTAATGCTGAAATGATCCCACTTGTCACCGTCTGGCCAACACCAAAAGGGTTTCCAATTGCTAAGACTAAATCACCAACATTTATCGTATCCGAGTCACGCATCTTGATATATGGGAGCTTTTCTTTGCCAGCATTGATCTTTAAAATTGCTAAATCTGTTTGCTCATTAGTAAGTAGAATTTTTGCATTAAACTGCCGGCGGTCTGATAATACAATTCTAACTTCACTAGCATTTTTTATAACATGATTGTTAGTGACAATGTGGCCATCTTCATCAACTATCACACCTGAACCGAGGGATTGTTGACTTCGACGACGCGGTCTATCCGAAAAAATATCTCCAAAAAATTGCCGAAAGAATGGATCCACAAAAAGAGGTGAAATATTTTGATTTTGTGATTCTGTTTTGGCAAAAATATTTACAACCGCAGGACCAGTTTGCTTAACTAATGGTGCAAAACTAAGTTGGATCTGTTTTTTTGAAGTAGGGATGTTGGATGCTAGGCTTGGGCTGCAAATCACAATCATGAAAAAAGAGAAGAACGCTAGTCTGATAACATTTTCGTAGATTTTGGATATTAAGCAACAAAGGTAACGGGTATTTGCACCCTTCCCGTTCGAACTAAATCTTTCGTGAGAGTATGATGGTTTTCTCATTTCCCAAAACTAACGGCATCTCATAATCAAAAGTGGTCTATCTCACGATGTTTGCAAGGAGATAGTCTCATGCACGCTCATCTTTCATTCAAAACAGGCTCCCTGTCAGGGAGATCATATCCTTTTTTAGATAGCTGCTGGCATCGCCGCGGCATCTTCATCCTCAGCCATCAATATTGGCCCAGAATCCAAGCCACGCGCATCCTCGTCTCTATCCACAAGTTCAATAACGGCCATTGGAGCGCTATCCCCGTATCTAAATCCCGCTTTTAGCACTCGTGTGTACCCACCATGTCTTTCTTTATAACGAACCCCTAGTGTATCAAACAACTTTTTCGTCATTCCTTGATCACGTAGTCTTGAGAAAACCAGCCTTCGAGCGTGCAATGTGTCTCTCTTTCCTAACGTTATAAGTTTTTCAACCACCCCACGTAAGTCTTTTGCTTTTGGCAGTGTTGTAACAATTTGCTCATGCTTTATCAGCGCATTTGCCATATTTTGGAACATAGCTTTCCTATGACTAGATGTTCTATTCAACCGGCGTCTCGCCTTACCATGACGCATTACACTGCTCCTATTTAAATATCATACTTTTTTTTTAGATCTAAAGCCTAAAATGGTTCCTCAATTCGGCGAGCCAATTCTTCTATATTTTCTGGCGGCCAATCCACGACGTCCATCCCTAAGGACAATCCCATTGTTCCTAGGACTTCTTTTATTTCATTCAAACTTTTACGGCCAAAGTTTGGTGTTCGAAGCATTTCCGGCTCACTTTTCTGCACCAAATCACCAATATATACGATGTTATCGTTTTTCAGGCAATTGGCTGATCTTACCGATAGTTCTAGCTCGTCAACTTTTCGAAGTAAATTACGATTAAAAGGTAGCTCTTTGGCTTCGTCTTTCTCAACTGATTGATTGGGCTCTTCAAAATTTATAAAGAGTTGCAGTTGGTCCTGAAGGATTCTTGCGGCATAAGCTATCGCATCCTCAGGTGTCATCGATCCGTCTGTTTCCAAATCTAATGTTAGCTTATCAAAGTCTGTTACTTGCCCAACCCTCGTATTTTCAACCTTATAAGTGACCTGACGGACAGGACTGAACACAGCATCAACAGGAATGAGCCCTATTGGTGCCTCCTCACTTCTATTAGAATTTGCCGCAACGTAGCCTTTTCCAGTTTCAACTGTGAACTCCATTGATAATGTGGCGCCTTTGTCCAGAGCGCAAATCACCAAATCAGTATTAATGATCTCGATATCAGCACCGGTTTCGATCATGCCTGCTGTCACTTCACCAGGTCCAGTTGCCTTAAGTCTCATCTTCTTTGGGCCATCACCATCCATTCTAAGTGCCATTGACTTAACATTTAGAACAACATCGGTAACATCTTCTCTCACGCCGGGAATGGTAGTAAACTCATGCAGAATACCATCGATTTGCACCGATGTTACTGCAGCTCCCTGCAACGATGATAACAAAATACGTCTTAGGCCGTTTCCTAAAGTGAGACCGTACCCACGCTCCAATGGTTCGGCTATAACTACCGCCGTTCTCCCGGGGTCACTACCCGGCTGAACATCGAGATTACTGGGCTTTATTAGAGCTTGCCAATTTTTCTGAACTACCACATCGACCTCACAATTTTAAACTAGAACGATTTTATCCTAGTTATTTCTTAATAATTATAAACACAACAATCGCGCCTGCTTTGCTGTATTAAAGAAAGCTAAAACGAGACTAGACCCGACGCCTTTTGGGTGGGCGACATCCATTATGGGGGATCGGTGTAACATCTTTAATAGAATTAACCTGGAAGCCCACTGTCTGAAGTGCCCTTAGTGCTGATTCTCGACCAGAACCGGGACCACTAACCTCTATTTCCAAGGTCTTCATACCATGCTCTGCAGCTTTTTTTCCTGCGTCTTCTGCAGCCACCTGTGCCGCATATGGTGTTGACTTCCTAGAGCCCTTGAATCCCATTGCACCGGCCGAAGACCACGATATAGCATTACCCTGTGCGTCTGTAATTGTTATCATCGTATTGTTGAAAGTGGCATTTACGTGAGCCACACCTGAAATTATGTTCTTTCGCTCTCGCCGTCTAACTCGAGCCTGAGTTGGTTGCTTTGCCATTCTCTTACCTACTCCAAGAAGTATTGAGCTGTTTTATTTCTTTTTACCTGCTATCGGTCTAGCAGGGCCTTTTCGAGTACGCGCATTAGTATGGGTTCGTTGGCCATGAACAGGAAGACCTTTACGGTGGCGTAATCCCTTATAGCAACCTAAATCCATAAGCCGCTTGATATCCATTGCTGTTTTACGACGCAAATCGCCCTCAACTACCACGTCAGAATCAATCATATCACGTAGGCGTGTGAGCTCCTCTTCCATCAATTCACTGACCCGGCGTTCTGCAGGAATTTCGAGTTTCTTGCAGAGATCAGTCGCCGTTGTCCTGCCGATCCCATATATATAAGTCAAGGCTATTTCTACACGTTTTTGAGTTGGGATATTAATTCCCGCTATGCGTGCCAAGTTTTGCACTCCCTTTTCTCTTTTTCTAACATCAAACCATCACAATCGTTATTTAAAGAAACACTAAATTTTGTATACCGAAGCAACGCTGACCTAGGGCGCCGGATTATACAAATGCATTCGTTCAAGTCAATACGGTTCCAACTTTTGTTCCTGTTCACTTCGCCAAAACGTCGTTAATTTTTTTGCTCACCTCATCTGGAGTAAGCATTCCATCTATTGTTTTTAGCAAACCCAATTTTTCATAGTATGGCAAAATTGGCTCTGTTTGTTCCTTATATACATTCAATCGGTGCTTGAGAGTTTCCTCATCATCATCCTGTCGCCGTTGCTCCTGTGTTGCTCCTAACGCACGATTTCTAATCCGATCAAGTAAGCTACTAAGTTTTACATCCAAAGCGATCACATGGTCTATCTTTATTTTTTTCTGCGAGAGGACTTCGGTTAATGTTTCTGCTTGTAGCACAGTACGGGGAAATCCATCTAATATGAATCCCCCTTTACAATCCGTTCGAGTAATACGAGTGGTAATCATTTCAATCATTATATCGTCTGGGACCAGATCACCTGAATCAACAATTATTTGAACCTGCTTACCGAGATCCGAACCCTCTTCTATAGCAGCCCTTAACATATCCCCCGTAGAAAGTTGTTTGAGGCCAAAAGCACTTATTAAATATTGTGCTTGAGTTCCTTTCCCTGCACCGGGAGGACCAAGAAGAATTATATTCATCCTCTTTTCCCTCGCAACTTCGATTTTTTTATCAATCCGTCATATTGATGCGCTAGGAGATGAGATTGCACCTGTCCTACAGTATCTAGGGTCACAGTAACCACGATCAAAAGACTAGTACCTCCAAAGTAGAAGGGAACCTGATATTGACTAATGAGAATTTCAGGTAAAATGCACACGGCTGCTAAATATGCTGCTCCAACCCCAGTTAAACGTGTCAAAACATAGTCTAAATAATCAGCCGTATTTTTTCCTGGTCTTATCCCGGGGACAAACCCACCATATTTTTTCAGGTTGTCCGCTGTTTCGACAGGATTAAAAACTATAGCTGTATAGAAAAATGCAAAGAAAACAATTAGTCCAATATAAACCGCTAGATAGAGAGGCTGTCCTCTTCCAAGAAGTGCATTTATTGTTGTCAGCCATTCTGGCCCACCTCCACTAGCCGAGAATTGGGCAAATGTTACAGGCATAAGCAAGATTGAACTTGCAAAAATGGGTGGTATTACACCCGATACATTTAATTTCAATGGAAGATGCGACGATTCTCCACCTGTCATCTTATTACCCATCTGACGCTTAGGATACTGAACTGTAATTTTTCTTTGCGATCGTTCGATGAATACTATGAACGCAATCACAGCAACCGCCATCAACAGCAGCAAAACAATGAACGCCGCAGAAAGAGCACCTGTACGTCCCAACTCTAGCGTTCCGGCTAGCGCCTGAGGTAAATTGGCTACAATACCCGCGAAGATAATTAATGAAATACCATTACCAATTCCCCTCGCGGTGATTTGTTCACCCAACCACATCAAAAATACCGTTCCACCAACCAGGGTAATAACTGTCGTGGCCCGAAAAAAAAGGCCAGGGTTTACCACCGCGGCACCACCGCCACTAGCCATGTTTTCTAGACCAACAGAAATACCATATGCCTGAACCGCCGCGAGTAAAACAGTCAAATATCTAGTGTATTGGTTAATTTTTTTTCGGCCGGCCTCTCCTTCTTTTTTTAGAGTGTCGAGGTTTGGCGACACCGCAGTCATTAACTGCATTATTATAGCTGCGGATATATAAGGCATTATGTTAAGTGCGAAGATTGTCATACGCCCCAAAGCGCCGCCTGCGAACATATCAAACATACCCAATATGCCACCTGCATTTTGATCAAATATCTCCTTAAGAACTGCTGGATCAATCCCCGGAATAGGAATATAGGTTCCCAATCGATACACGACTAATGCCGCTAAAGTGAACCAAATACGTTTCTTAAGATCAGCCGCCTTTGATAAGGCGCCAAAATTAAAGGATGATGCAAATTGTTCGGCGCTTGACGCCATGCTTTTTATCCTAGCTATTACTGTCAGTAGTCTGTTCTAGAATGACTGCCCCACCTGCTTTCTCTACGGCAGCCAACGCCGATTTGGATGCTCCGGCCACCCTCATCGTAATTTTTGATTTGAAATCGCCCTTGGCAAGCAACCGGATTTTCAGATTTTTTTTACCAGCTAAGCCGGCCTCACGTAGAATTTTTTCATCTAATTCCGCACCCTTTTCGAGCCTTCCGTCCTCGATAGCTTTCTGCACATCACCTAAATTCACGATTGCATATTGCTTTCTAAATGGATTTTTGAACCCTCTTTTTGGAAGCCGCCTGTATATTGGCATTTGGCCGCCCTCAAAACCATTGATTGTAGCTCCAGCTCTTGATTTTTGTCCCTTATGCCCTTTGCCACTGGTTTTTCCAGTTCCTGATCCAGCACCTCGCCCGACCCTTTTTCTTTCGGTTCGGGCCCCTTCATTATCTTTAAGCTCGTTTAATCTCATTTTCCTACAGTCTCCTAGGAGGCTAATATCGTTACTCTATTAGTTGCTACCTATTATCTTCGATTTTCAAAAGATGGCTCACTTTATCAATCATCCCACGAATGGCCGGTGTGTCCTCTAGCGTGCTAGTCTTATGAAGCTTATTCAGGCCAAGCCCAATCAAAGTCTCTTTCTGACCCGGTTTTCTTCCAATAGCACTCTTAATCTGGGTGATGGTCAGAACACCGTTTCCTTTTTTAACTTTATTCATTTGTTACTCCACCTGAGATAATAACTTTAGAGCCCTAGGTCCGTGACGGCTCGCCGTCGTTTGAATTCCGTCCAAAAATCTCTGCCACTTTTTTCCCCCTTTTTCCCGCAACGGCACGTGGCGAGCCTATTCGGGTTAAGGCGTCAAAAGTTGCCTTTATCATATTGTGGGGATTTGATGATCCCGTAGACTTTGCAACAACATCTTGAACCCCCAACGACTCGAAAATTGCGCGCATCGGACCACCCGCTATTACGCCGGTGCCGGCAGGTGCAGAGCGAAGGACTACGTGGCCAGCTCCATAATCGCCTTTCATATCGTGGTGCAACGTTCTACCTTCTCTTAATGGCACCCTCACCATCGTTCTTTTCGCTTGATCAGTAGCTTTTCTGATAGCCTCCGGAACTTCTCGGGCCTTTCCCGCTCCATGACCAACCCGACCACGACCGTCCCCAACAACCACGAGAGCGGCAAAACCAAATCTTCTGCCTCCTTTGACCACTTTCGCCACTCGGTTTATACCGACTAGTTTTTCTATTAGTTCCGGATCTTCTTTTTGATCTCTATTACTACGTTCTTGTCTTTCACCACGTGCCATTAGAGGCTCCCTTTAAAATTTAAGACCAGCTTCGCGTGCACTATCAGCGAGAGCTTTTACACGACCATGGTATCTATATCCACCACGATCAAAAACGACCTCATTTAGCCCTTTTTCCAAAGCTCTTTCTGCAACCAACTTTCCGACCGCTTCAGCTGCAGATTTATCAGCACCAGTCTTCAAAGAATTACGCAGATCCTTTTCTAATGACGACGCAGAAGCAACGGTAAGTCCTTGAGAGTCGTCGATAAGTTGCGCATAAATATTTTTGGATGATCTAAATACCGAAAGTCGAACCTTGTCAGGAGACTTCCGTCGAAGAGCAGACCTGTTGCGTTGTACGCGCTTCGAAAAAAGTTCTTTGGTTTTAAGCATCCTATTTGCCCCTATTTCTTCTTGCCTTCTTTGCGGCGTATTGTTTCGTGTGCATATTTGATTCCTTTACCTTTAAAAGGTTCTGGAGGCCTATATGCCCTGATCTCTGAAGCTAATTGTCCAACCTGCTGCTTGTCGCTACCATGAATAGATATTGCTGTTGGACGTTCACACTTCATATTAACACCCTCAGGTATCGCGTAGCGCACAGGATGGCTGTAACCAAGAGCTAAAACCAAATCCCGTCCTTCTACCGCAGCCCTGTATCCCACACCATTTATTTCTAAATCAACCGTGAAACCTTCATTTACTCCTATTAACATATTATTTATCCGCGCCCGCGTCGTTCCCCACATTGATCGCGATTGTTTTGTTTTCGACTTTGGTGATACGGAAACTATATTTCCGTCTAATGTAACCTGCACTTCATCGGATAAAGTAAGTGATTGCTGACCCAACTTACCTTTCACATTCAGAATGCTATCTATGATTTCCACTGTAACCCCGTCTGGGACAGCAACCGGATTTTTACCTATTCTCGACATTAAATCTACTCCAGCCTAAAATACGTGACATAAGACTTCACCACCAACATTTGCGGCTCTCGCCTCGTTATCTGACATCACACCTTGTGGGGTCGAGATTATAGAAATACCAAGCCCATTGAAAACTCGTGGCAACTCATTAATTTTCGAGTAAACTCGACGGCCCGGCTTTGATATTCGTTTTATTTCTCGAATGACTGGTTCCCCCTCATAGTATTTTAACTCTATATTAAGATGGGAACAATTCTCTGTTTCTTCAGATAAATTACTAGTGAAACCTCGAATATAGCCCTCTCTTTTTAGGACTTCCAAAACATTACTGCGCATCCGGGAGGCTGGCGAAGACACCACATTCTTTCGCGCCTGCTGACCATTCCGGATTCTTGTTAACATATCTCCAAGCGGATCGCTCATCGTCATTGCTGCCTCCTACCAACTAGATTTTACAAGACCTGGTACTTGCCCAGTTGAACCCAAATCGCGTAATGCTATTCGTGACATTTTGAATTTTCTATAATAACCTCTGGGTCGCCCTGTAACCTGACATCTATTTCTCAGGCGAATTCTTGCCCCGTTTCTTGGCATCTCGCTCAGCTTCAAGCCTGCGTTGAACCGCTCTTCGATTGGAAGCTCCTTATCTTTAACCGTAGCTTTAAGACGCATCCGTTTAGCCGCATGCATAGCGACTAATTTCTCTCTATTCTTATTTTTTTCTATTGAACTTTTTCTGGCCATTTGCCCTCTCCTTCCCCAATCACTTTTCGAATGGGAAACTAAAACGACGCAAGAGCTCCCGCGCCTCATCATCTGTTTTAGCAGATGTTACAAAAATGATATCCATACCTCTCACAGAATCGATACGATCATAATCAATTTCAGGAAAGACTATCTGCTCCTTCAATCCCATCGCATAATTCCCATAACCGTCAAAACTTCTAGGGTTTAACCCTCTAAAGTCTCTCACCCTCGGCAAAGCTATTGTTATCAATCTATCCAAAAACTCATACATACGATCTCTTCGAAGTGTGACTTTACATCCGATCGCCATCCCCTCTCGAAGCTTAAACCCAGCAACCGATTTCTTTGCCTTAGTTGTGATTGGTTTTTGTCCAGTTATTAACGACAATTCTGAAACTGCCGCAGCAACTTTCTTTGAGTCCTGAACAGCCTCGCCAATTCCCATATTAATTACAATCTTTTCCAATTTAGGAACTTGAAGAAGATTGGCATAACCAGCCTCTTTGATAAGGTCAGGGCGAATAGATTGTGTATATAAATCATTCAAACGCGTCATTTTTCTCTACTCCATTAGTTCTACGCGTCTATAACTTCGCCAGAACTTCTGGCAAAACGCACCTTGCGACCGTTCTCTAAAAACCGATACCCAACTTTGGATGCCTTATTCGTTTTTGGATCTATATGGGCCACATTTGAGACGTGAATGGAAGCCTCTCGTTCCATTATTCCACCTGTCGTTGTCTGGCTGGGTTTAGTGTGACGTTTTACAACATTAACACCCCTTACCAGTACTCTCGAGATGTTAGGATATACAAGCAATACCTCTCCAGTTTTTCCGCTATCTTTCCCGGCAGTGACTATAACGTTATCGCCTTTTCTAATCTTAATTTTTTTAGCCATCTAAAGCACCTCCGGCGCAAGGGAAACTATTTTCATAAACTGCTTAGCCCGAAGCTCTCTCGTAACAGGTCCAAAGATCCGGGTACCGATGGGCTCGTTCTGGTTATTGATCAAAACTGCTGCATTTCTATCAAAACGGATTGCCGTCCCATCAACGCGTCTTATCTCCTTTGCTGTCCTGACAATAACAGCCTTTAAAACTTCGCCTTTTTTTACACGCCCCCTGGGAATAGCCTCCTTAACAGAGACAACTATAACATCACCAACTCCAGCAACTTTTCTTTTTGAACCTCCAAGGACCTTAATACACTGCACACGCCGAGCCCCGGAGTTATCCGCAATATCTAGATTTGATTGCATTTGGATCATATCGAATATCCTTAAGTATCTATTATTCAGCGACAGCTAAATCGACAACTTCCCATGTTTTTCTTTTCGATCTGGGCGCGCATTCCCGAATTCGAACAATCTCGCCCATTTTATGCTTATTGTTTTCGTCATGAGCCGCAAATCGCTTAGAACGTTTAATAATTTTTTTGTACACGGGATGCACGATACGACGCTCGACTTTAACAACAACGGTTTTATCTGCCTTATCACTTACAACTATGCCTTGTAATTCTCGTTTCGGCATTTTGACTAACTCCTCTTGGCCACTAAATGGCTACTTTTCAGGCAACGGCCCGACTTTTTTCCGAAATAATTAATTTAGTTCTCGCTATATCTCTTCGCACCTGTCTAAACCGAGCAGTGTTCTCCAGCTGTCCATTTGCCACCTGGAAACGAAGATTGAACTGTTCCTTTCGCAGCTCAACTAACTGTGCCTCCAATTCATCTTCAGTCTTTGCTCTGTAATCAACAGCGGTCTTTTTAGCCATTTTTTAACTCTCCTACCCTAATTATCACCAAGACGGGTTATGAAGCGGGTATCTACTGGTAGTTTCGCTGAAGCTAAAGTAAAAGCCTGTTGAGCTAGGTCGCGCGGAACTCCCTCAAGCTCAAACATTACTCTTCCTGGCTTCACTCGACAAACCCAGAACTCAGGAGATCCCTTTCCTTTCCCCATTCTTACCTCTGCAGGTTTACTGGAGACCGGAACGTCGGGGAATATTCGAATCCAGACTCTGCCAGCTCGCCGTATATGCCTAGTAATTGCGCGCCGAGCAGCCTCTATTTGACGGGCGGTTACCCGCGCCGGGGTTAAGGCTTTTAGACCATAAGACCCAAAATTCAGCTGAGTACCACCTTTTGCATTACCGTGAATCCGGCCTTTATGCGCTTTTCGAAATTTAGTTCGTTTTGGACTAAGCATCTTTCAGTTTCCTCTTTACCAAACCAGCTTACCGCTGTGGACCACCTAGTTGCTGCTCTGACATTCTTTTATCTTGAGCCATCGGGTCGTGTGCCATTATTTCGCCTTTAAAAACCCATACTTTCACTCCACAAGCACCATACGTTGTCTGGGCTGTCGCCTCACCATAATCAATATCGGCACGGAGCGTATGTAACGGGACACGTCCTTCCCGGTACCATTCTGTTCTGGCTATTTCCGCGCCCCCCAAACGGCCAGCGCAGTTTATCCTTATCCCCAATGCACCTAAACGCATAGCAGATTGGACCGCGCGCTTCATTGCCCGTCTAAATGCCACTCGACGGCTAAGTTGCTGGGCTATATTTTCAGCTATCAAATTGGCATCAATCTCGGGCTTTCTTATTTCAATAATGTTTAAATGAACATCCGTGTCCGTCATCGCTGAGAGCTCAGACCTCAACTTCTCAATGTCACCGCCCTTCTTCCCTATGACAACACCAGGTCGCGCTGTATAAATAGTAACTCGCGCCCTCTTAGCCGGACGTTCAATTACGACCCTGCTAACCCCCGCTTGTTGAAGACGTTTCCGCAGATATCCACGTAATTTCAGATCCTGATGCAACAAATCGGCATAGTTTTTTACCGCAAACCACCTCGAGTCCCACGTTCTATTTATACCAAGCCTAAGGCCGATTGGATTAACTTTGTGCCCCATTATACAGCCTCCTGTCGTTCACTGACTATAACAGTCAAATGGGAGAATGGTTTTCTTATTCTTCCTGTTCGACCTCTTGCTCGCGGGCGGAAACGTCGCATGGTGATCGCTTTTCCAACAGAAGCTTCCTTTATAAACAATCTATCCACGTCAAGCTGATGGTTGTTCTCGGCGTTTGCTATAGCCGATTGCACCGCTTTTTTTACGTCATCACTGATCCGTCTTCGCGAAAATGTTAGGGCAGCGAGAGCCTTTTCAGCGTCCATACCCCGAATCATCGTCGCTACCAAATTTAGTTTTTGGGGACTTACCCTAAGATTGCGAAGAACCGCATACGCCTCGTTCTCTGCCACTTTTCTTCCTGCCGAAGTTTTACCCATTATCGTTCATCCCAGTTTCTAGCGACGAGCCTTCTTGTCAGCTGCATGCCCAAAGTAAGTACGTGTGGGAGCAAATTCTCCAAACTTATGCCCGACCATATGCTCTGTCACCAATACAGGTACGAACTTCTGCCCATTATGCACACCAAATGTTAAGCCCACGAACTGGGGCATAATAGTAGAACGCCGCGACCAAATTTTTATAACTGTGTTACGACCCGACGCTAAAGTTGCCTCTGCTTTTTTAAGCAGATAACCGTCAACGAAAGGGCCTTTCCAAACAGAGCGAGCCAATTTTTTATCCTCTTCTATTTACGACGACGGCGAACGATCAGCCGATCAGTCTTTTTGTTGTTCCGTGTACGCTTCCCTTTTGTCGGCACACCCCATGGAGTGACAGGATGCCGTCCACCCGAAGTTCTTCCCTCGCCACCGCCATGAGGATGATCTATTGGATTCATAACCACGCCTCTAACGACCGGTCGACGCCCCAACCAGCGTTTCCTACCTGCCTTGCCTAGGTTAGTATTCTTTTGGTCTGGGTTAGAGACCGCCCCTATCGAAGCCATACACTCCGCCCGAACTCTTCGAACTTCCCCCGAAGTTAGTCGAAGCAATGCATACCCTGATTCCCGACCTACGAGTTGCACGTATGCACCAGCTGACCGTGCCAGCTGCCCACCTTTTCCTGGCTTCAATTCAACATTATGTATTATTGTACCAACGGGTATACTGCTTATAGGCATCGCATTTCCGGGTTTAATATCCGCGCGTTGTGCAGCTAAAATTTTATCTCCAATGCCCAGTCGCTGTGGAGCAATTATATACGCCTGCTCACCATCATCGTACTCGATTAGAGCTATGAAAGCCGTTCTATTCGGGTCATATTCTAGTCGTTGCACTGTACCTTCTACGTCCAGCTTCCGACGCTTGAAATCGACTATACGGTAGGTACGCTTGTGTCCACCACCACGGTGCCACATAGTGATACGCCCTTTATTATTTCGACCGCCTGACTTCGTGAGCCCCCTAGTTAATTTTTTTACGGGTTTCCCTTTCCAGAGTTCAGAGCGATCTACCGTAATTAACTGACGCTGTGAAGGTGTTGTGGGATTATAATGTTTTAGAGCCATTTGCCTTAAACTCCCTGACTAACATCGACATCTTGGCCATCTTCAAAACTAACCACCGCCTTCTTAAAATCTGATCTGCGACCGATTCTTCCGCGGAATCTTTTAACTTTTCCTTTTTGCCTTAGTGTGTTTACTGCTTTGACCTTACGATCAAAAAGTTGTTCCACCGCAACCTTTATCTCTGGCTTTGTTGCCAATAAGCCCACTTTAAATGTCACCTGTCCAAATTGTGACCCTAGTGTACTTTTTTCTGTAACTATTGGCTCTCGGATGATTTCATACATCTGTTCTCGAGTTAATTTTACTTGGCTAGCATTATGTGGCCTAATACTCATTTAAGCCGCTCCTCTAATTGGTGTACAGCATCACGGGTTAAAATAAGTGTGTCCCGTCGCAGGATGTCATAAACATTAGCACCCTGACACGGAAGAATATCGGTTTTCGGTATATTTCTTGCGGCCCTCGCGAATCCGTTATTAATCTCGAGTCCGTCAATTAATAACGTAGAAGCGACCCCCAACAAAGAAAGTTGCTTTGCTATCTCTTTTGTTTTTCCTGTAGTCTCTATTTTATCTACGACTATCAGCTTTCCCTCTGCCCGTTTAGCAGAAAGAGCGCATTTCAATCCAAGCTTCCGAACTTTTTTTGGTAAATCGTGCGCATGACTTCGAACAACCGGACCGTGAGCTGTCGCCCCCCCTCGGAATTGAACCGCTCTGGTAGTTCCTTGGCGAGCCCGCCCTGTTCCTTTTTGTCGAAACGGCTTTGCCGTCGTTCCCCTTATTTCGCCCACCAACTTCACCTTATGTGTCCCAGCACGCCGCTTTGCCAACTGCCAGTTTACAACTCTGGCTAATATGTCTCTTCTAGGCTCGACACCAAAAACGGAGTCACTTAGCTCAATTTCGCCTATATCCTTATTATCGAAACTTTTAACTGAAAACTTCATATCCTCAGCTCTCTTTCTCTTCGGTGCTAGCCTCATCAATCCCGCTTTCGTCTTTGGTCAAATCGGTTTGATTGGGCACCTCATTCGTCGCAGAAACTTCCTTAATCTCTTCGTCAGTAGATTCAGAACTAGGTTCTTTATTATTCCCTTCCACCTTAGAGCGAATAGACGCCG
>QBVV01000004.1 GCA_003284265.1 SAR116 cluster bacterium AG-313-A07 | reverse complement strand
GAATGGCTCTCAACTTCATAGATATGCCGCGGAATTATTCGATTGCGGAGTAAGACGCGTCAACGTATCAATAGACACATTAGATCCAAAGAAGTTCACTGAAATAACAAGGTGGGGAAAGCTTGAGAATGTATTACGTGGAATTGAAGCCGCTGCTAATGCAGGGCTAAAAATAAAACTGAATACAGTCGCCCTACGGGGAACGAACGAAGACGAATTGCCAAACATGGTGAAATGGGCCGGAGAGCGCGGTTTTGACATTACGATCATCGAAGTTATGCCAATGGGTGATATCGGAGCGGAAAACCGAGTAAGCCAATATCTACCCTTATCAATGGTGAGATCAAATTTATCGGAACATTTCACACTTACAGATATAGATTATAAAACAGGTGGTCCTGCTCGTTACGTAGAGGTTGAAGAGACCGGAACGAAAATCGGGTTCATAACGCCGCTCACACATAATTTTTGTGAAAGCTGCAACAGGGTGAGGTTAACTTGCACAGGAACATTATACATGTGCTTAGGGCAGGAAGATGCGGCTGACCTTAAAATACCTTTAAGAAATTCAGAAGGCGATGAAGCGTTAACGGGAGCTATTCAGGAAGCTATTTCGAGGAAACCCAAAGGTCATGATTTTATTATAGATAGGAGACAAAAAAATTCTCCAGTCCCAAGACACATGAGCGTGACCGGAGGCTAGCAACAAAAAATTTACTGGTAGTCAAGGATACAGTTATCACTCAAAGGCAGTAGTGGTGAGAAATCTCTAGCGGCGTAATATTCAGGTCTAACGAAACTCTCACCGCGATTGTCAGTAGCACTTACATTCACGTATAATAATAATCTTCTCAGCGGAGAGATATTTACACTGGAACCATGTACAACCGTCATATTCATTAAAAGTACAGATCCTGCCGGACCCTGTATTGCTTCTAAACCTCGCCTCTCCACTAATCGCTTCATTGTCGTTTCGGTAATATCATATCGGTATTTTGCTGCTCCATCATGATCTGCGACTGTGTCATCAATCACAGCTTCCGAAACGACACCTTCCTTGTGAGATCCAGGCACAGCCAATACTGGCGCGTTACATGCATTAACATCATCGAGAAAAACTCCAATCATTATTCCTCTCGCTTCTGGAATGCCGTCCACCCGATGATAAGTTCCAAAATCCTGATGCCATTCTACTATTGAACCATTTTGCTGCTTGATATTTATCCGAGATTGATGAACAAAGACTTGGCTGCGCATCAGCTGCTCCACCGGAAGTAAAACCCGAGGATGCTTAGTGAGTGCTCCGAAACGTTCGTCAAATAAGTGCATCCCCCAGCATACATGTGGATCACCGTTTGGTTCTCTAGCTACTTCGGGTCCCGGACGTTGCAAAACATCCATCGCAGCGGCCTCAAGAATAGATATTTCCTCTTTTGAAAATAATTCAGGAAGAAGAATCCACCCATTTTCATCATATTCAGAGATCTGTTTTTCAGTAAGATCCATTCGATTTTTCCTAGCGTTTTAATCCATCTAGCATAGTTTTCGTTCCAATTTCTAATAGCAAAAGGTCAAATCCCATCAAGAGAACCTGATAACCATCGGAAATTTTTGAATTCCCTTCATCAGCAGATAGACAAAGGCCACCAAGCGCCCGCCCCGCATCTTTAATTGCCTTTTCTCCTCGTTTAATCGCGGCCTGTACGTCGGGATGGTCACGATTACCCACATGCCCCATACTCGCTGCAAGGTCCATTGGAGCTATAAAAAATACATCAATCCCATCAACACCTAAAATAGCATCGATATTCTCTATGGACTCTATATGTTCTATTAATGCGATAATCACGACGTCATTTGAAGCCTTATAATACTCCATGGAATTACCATTACCCCAACGCATTGGCGCATAGAAAGGCCCCCAGCCACGTTCTCCTTCGGGAGGATATCGAACAGCTTTTACGGCTAACTCTGCTGCCTCCTTTGAGGTCACCATGGGGAAAATTATTCCCATGGCACCGGAATCTAAAACTGGTTTTGTGTAACTAATAGATGGCTCCATCACACGTACCACCGGGGCGCATTGAGTTCCGGCTGTAGCAGTGATCATATGATGACATGATGCTATATCAATTGGGCCATGCTCCATATCAATAAAGAGCCAGTCAAAACCAGAATTTGAAAGTGCCTGGGCTATATTAACGCTGGGCATACTGGTTAGAATTCCAGCACAAACCTTACCCTGGTTTAAACGTTCACGAAGTGGATTATGCATAACCCTCCCCCTTTTTGCTCAAAAAATAATTATAATTTTACTGATACTTGATTAATCCCAGCTAAAACCTGGCGTACGTAAATAAAAATGTAATCCTTCATCTTGAACAACAAAGCTGCGCATCCTTCGATTACCCTGATTATGGTGAGAGTGCAATTCAGCTGCCGGCGTGATTTGTGCAGCGCCAGTAACCCAAGGAACCTTTTCGTCCTCAATCATGGAATGGATGCCTTCTCCCTCAATAGCGAGTGTAATTGCGGCACCGTTATGACGATGCGGGCGTTGATCACCACCAGACTCCAAAGTATTTATAGCGGTATTAATCATCGGTATTGTATTACGACTAGGAGCGGTCGCTGGGGTTGAAAATTGGATTGACACACCAGATGTCTCCGAAGTTTTCGGGCGCTCATAGATTTCCCCTAAATGTTTTTCAATTTCATCATGAGGCCAGTGCACAGTTTCACTTCGCGACTTCCCCTGAGATGGCGCCCTCAAATTTTCAAAAGCCAATAAAGGTTCGTTGGTCACACAAAATAGAATGGCAGAATCTATCGCTTCATGGACGGTTTCATTACCACCCGGAAAACAAAACACATCTCCCTTTCCCCACGTCACTGTGTCTCCTGCATTAATGCTACTGCCCGTTCCTTGCAAAACATAGAAAACTTCACCAGATGCATTGAAAGAATGGAACAAACTATCACCAGCGCGTACTTTAACATAACGCGCCAAGATAGCGGGTATAGTTGCAGGATAAGGTGTCTCTAATGCATCGGAGATATCGAGTGCTATTAACCCTGTTTTCCCATCCGGATCATAGGCCTTATCACGTTCCGCCAAAAATTGATGCCGTGGCACACTGGGCCAAGACCAATTGAAGAAATTTTCTGGACTGTTATAAATAGCTCTCTGCTTCTGTTTGATTTGTGTATCATCAGCTGTATCGACGGCCATATTCATCCCCCTAATAAATATCCATAGCAATGATGCTACAGGCAATTGAGGTCTTTGTTAATCGAATTTGCGATACATGTTAACAATTACAGAAAAGATCATTTCGTATTTTTAAAAAATATTTCCAATTAATGAAAATCCCGGCTGTTAATACCTAAGCCTATTCTTTTCTCAGGTTTTTGTGGTCCAGAGGTTTCCGATAGATACCCTAAACTTTTTAGTTCATCCGCATGAGCAATCGGCTCTATAAAATTAAAATTGGTTATTTGACCTAATTTGTGGGTCAAATCTTCAAGTCGTTTAACTATTATATGCATTACTTCACCCTCACGCTGTAATTTGCCCTCGACCCCAAGAAATTTTGCACTCATTATTATATTTCTAAATCGTTCAAATTGACGAGACCAAACAACAAGATTCGCAACTCCAGTCTCATCTTCTATCGTTATAAATATTATACCTTTTGCAGTGCTTGGCCTCTGACGCACTAATACTAAGCCAGCCAAAAGAACTGGGCTGCCATCTGCTAAGTTTTCAAGAATTGAGATTGCTTTATAAGAATTCCCCGATAAATCTTCTCTTAAAAGGGCAAGTGGGTGTGATTTAAGAGATAGCTTAAGAGTATTATAATCATCGATAACTTCCTCACCTATGCTTGCTATTGGCAATGAAACTTTGGGTTCAGAGTTGGATGTTTTATTACTATAGTATTCTTTCTTATGATTGAATAATGGAAGTCCACTATCCTTTTCTGTTAAAGAATCAAAAGTAGAATTGGCAATACCTCTGACAGTCCAAAAAGCTTGTCGTCTTGAGAGCTCCATCGACTGAAAAGCGTCCCCACGTGCAAGCAATTCTAGAGTTGACGGTTGAATACCAGCACGGCTGATCAATTCTCGTGGATGAGAATAACCACTCTTCCTATTCTGTTCTATTAACATTGCATCCCGTTTTCTTAACCCTTTAATTTGCCTTAATCCTAATCGAAGAGCTAATTCCCCATTACTCTGTGGTTCTAAATCACAGTCCCAGCCAATATAATTTACGTCTGGATGTAAAACATTTACTCCATGATCACGAGCATCTCTTACAATCTGGGCGGGAGCGTAAAATCCCATAGGTTGAGAATTCAGTAATGCGGCAGCAAATGCGGCAGGCATATGACACTTCATCCAACTGGACACATAGACTAGTAATGCAAAACTGGCCGCATGACTTTCAGGAAAACCATAGTTACCAAAACCCTCAATTTGTCTAAAGCATCGCTCTGCAAACTCACGTGCATAACCGCGATTAACCATACCTTCGATCATCTTGGCGCCAAGAACCCCAATCTTATCTGTCTTCCTAAACGTCGCCATCGCTCGACGTAATTGATCTGCCTCAGAAGGCGTAAATCCTGCTGCAATGATTGCAATTTTCATTGCCTGTTCTTGAAACAGCGGCACTCCTAATGTTTTTCCTAACACTTGGCGTAACTCTTCGGATGGCAATTCTACTGCTTCGTCACCATTACGGCGTCTGATATATGGATGAACCATATCTCCTTGGATTGGTCCAGGACGCACAATAGCAACTTCAATAACCAGGTCATAAAAACATCGTGGGCGCAAACGTGGCAACATCGCCATTTGCGCACGGCTTTCAAGTTGAAAAACGCCTAAAGAATCCCCTTTAGATAGCATATCGTAAACAGATGGGTCCTCAGATGGGACACTGGCAAGGTCTAAATGCCGACCATAGTGGCGATGAATTAAATCAAACCCTTTATGAATACAACTCAACATCCCAAGTGCAAGCACATCAACCTTAAGAATTCCAAGTGTATCAAGGTCATTTTTATCCCATTCAATGACTGTACGCCCTTGCATTGCGGCATTTTCGATTGGAACCAACTTATCAAGGCGATCCCGTGTTATTACAAAACCGCCAACATGTTGCGATAGATGTCTAGGAAAACCTATTAGTTGGTAGGAAAGTTTCAATACAATTCGGAGTGTTCTGTCTTGTGGGTCAAGCCCTATTTCTCTTAGTCTGTCATCTTCAATTTCGTCAGAGTTACTAGAGCGTATTTGTCCAGTTAAAGCTACAATAACATTATCAGAAAGACCCATTGCCTTTCCAACTTCTCTTATCGCGCTTCTATAGCGAAATGTCACTACTGTTGCAGCTATCCCAGCACGCTCCCTACCATACGTTTTATAGATATGTTGAATTACTTCCTCACGACGTTCATGTTCAAAATCAACATCTATATCTGGAGGTTCACCACGAGCCTCACTTATAAAGCGCTCGAACAATATATCAGACTGGCTAGGATCAACTGCAGTGATACCAAGGCAGTAGCAAACAGCTGAATTAGCTGCAGAACCGCGTCCCTGACATAAAATATCACGGCTGCGTGCGAAGCGAACCATGTCATAAACAGTCAAAAAATAGGCAGCATATTTTAATTTATTTATAAGGTTTAGTTCATATTTTAGTTGCTTTTTAACAACAGAAGGAATCCCATTTGGATAATCTTTAAATGGATAACGCTCATTTGCACCTTGCCATGTTTTAATCTCTAACTCTTGTTCTACGGTATTTCCAAATTGCGTTAGCACATCTGGATATTCATAATTTAATTCATCTAAAGTAAACTTACATCTTTGGGCTATTTTAGCAGTATTTACTATAGATTCAGGATAATTTTGGAATAGACGAACCATTTCATCGGGAGACTTCAGATAACGTTCTGAATTAGCCTCAAGGTCAAACCCAACCTTATTAATACTGCATTGTTTGCGAATACATGTCAGTATATCCTGAAGAGGCCGGCGTTCTGGATGATGATAAAGAACGTCATTCAATGCAACCATCGGAACATCTGCTGCTTTTGATAAATTGAACAGTGCGTTCAATCTAGACTCGTCTTCTCCTTTATACAGAACCGATGCACCAAGATATAATGATTCAGGAAATAACCTTCCCCATTCACTTAAATCTCTAGAAAACTTCGCCTCAACTTCCTGGTTTTTTTCGAATAGTCTTGGGTGATTATAAAACTGTGGAGGTAGAACTATTAATATCTGGTCTAATGCATGCTCAATGATATCCTTAAACCATAGCTTGCATCTCGATTTTTTAGTTCGTCTCTTGCCAATACTCAATAATCGGGTCAAACGACTATAAGCGCTAATATTAGTAGGAAAACATATTAGATCAACGCCATCTTCGGTCTCTATACGACTACCAATAATTCCTTTAATGCCTAAGTTTTTTGTCGCAATGTGGAAACGCACCACTCCAGATAAAGTATGTTTGTCAGCAATTGAAATCGTTTGATAACCAAGTGATATTGCTGTCTCGACTAACTCTTCTGGATGTGATCCGCCCTCAAGGAAACTAAAATTACTAATAACACCGAGCTCAGTGTACAAATTTTTTAACTCACTCATAGAACTGGTAGTCACGGGAATAATCCGTGTAAATACCAAGATGGTTTTTTCTTACTTTGCTTCATTAGCTCTTTAAACAACCAATAACGGCGACCATCAGAATCTTCAATTCTGAAATAATCGCGTGTCTTATAATAGTCTTCTACGAGCCACCATTCCGAGGCAATGCGTTCAGGTCCATTAGCACGTCTGACATTAACTAAGGCATGTCGCCAACGGAATTGAAATGGCAGAGGTCGGTTATACTCAGTCAATGGTTCTATATATTCGGGTCTTTGCAAAAGATATAATGGACGAACAGTTAAAGTATTTTTAAATGAACTGCCTATCGGTTGTATTATTTTAGAATAATGTAAATTGGAAGAGACAGGAAAAACAGTTTCAGACCGTTCTGGAGAATAGCTTTCCTTTAAAGATCTACGAATAACAGAACTAGAGCCAAACCTGTTTACCAATCTATCAACGAGTACTGATATTTCAGAATTGATACGATCAATTTGAGATATCAAGTCTGGTTGAAGCGGCCGATATATATCAACCTTGGTCGCTTCAAGTGTGATTACATCCACTCCAGCATCTAATATAAAATCATTAAATTTTTCGAAAAATAATTTTGAAAATATTGATTTATCACGACTGTCCTGGCTCGTGCTAACTATTAATTTATCAAGCTGTCCATCAATCCGATAAAGTAAAACCTTTAGCTCACGTGCCCCTAAAGACTTAGTTTCTAACTTCTTCATCAAGCGCTCAAGTAAGCATTCAAGCACTGCCAATATGGAATCTATTGTAGATATTGGATCAGGTAAAACAAATCTGACTAAGTCTGGTGAATGGCTTATCTGAGGTGATATAGGTTCAGCTTCTAATCCCAATGCCTGATCTAATCGCTTCCTAACCTCGACCCCAAACCTTGCTCTCAAAGGCGCTCTAGCGATTGAGAACAAGGATTTAATTTGACGCAACCCAACCTTACTCAAATCTTCTACCAATGATGTAGGCAGTCTTAACCCAATCAACGGTAAATCTGCGATAGCAGCTTGCTGAGCTCCTGGCTT
Organism: SAR116 cluster bacterium AG-313-A07; assembly: GCA_003284265.1. Classification (GTDB taxonomy): domain Bacteria; phylum Pseudomonadota; class Alphaproteobacteria; order Thalassobaculales; family Thalassobaculaceae; genus UBA7326. The sequence goes on along the minus strand of QBVV01000004.1, from coordinate 99,530 downwards.
AACAATTTGAGATGACAGTTCCCCAAAACGGGCTAAAGCCCAGGCAGCTCCTGGAGTATCTGCAATCGCCCCACGCGCAGTCAATCCAATGTGGCAGAGTCGATCAATAATATTATCGAGAAGTTTTTTCTCGCCCCCAAAAAGATGTGCACATCCAGTGATATCTAACCAAAGTCCTCTCTCTCCTACCTCTTTTCTACTTTCATCAAATGCGACAAATGGCGTGTATCGCCCACACCAATTTGCTAATTTAGTTAGTTCCATTTTATCTGTCAGTAAATCTATTTCAGCCACTAATAACTTCGAATGTAACGCTAATGCGTCACTAAGTGACCATCCGATCACAATGCCCAGTTTTTCTGATATGGGACAAGTTGCGATAATCGTACGACGACCATATTCTGTTCGCACGATTACCATGCCATTAGAAGATAACTTTTCAGCGCTTTGCCCCTTTGTCATACGCTTAAGCCGATCTAACGCTATGTTGGGTAACCAAAGATAAAGAATGCGTCGATTAGCATTTAAATGTTCTCTTTTTGTTCTCATTTGGAATAAGTAACAATATTAGGGATAAATGTGAAGATTTAATAATTTAATTAGAACAATTTTTCTTTATTGCATTTATCAACTAGTATTACTCGACCGTATCATAGAAGTGTCGACCCCATTGATTGCTGTCATTTCACAAGTTTTCTTGAACAAGATCTTCTAGTATCTCATCCCTTGTCCGTTTATATGAATGCTCCATTAAAGTTAATTACCCTTAATACTTTTTGTTGAATTCGAACGTATGCAAAAGATATTCTGTACGTATCAACAAACTGGTATTAAGTTGAACAAAATATTAACTCGTTAACTCAATGTCCGTGAAAGGAATAAACATGCAAATCGATGCAATCCCATCTGATCCTAATGTGCGTGACACGGTAATTGGCATCTTAAAGCAACGATTTGGAGATCAATTCACGACATCTGATGCTATACGAGAACGGCATGGGAAAGGCGAGAGCTACCACGATACTGCAGCGCCTGACGGCGTCTTTTTCCCAAACACTACCGAAGAAGTAGCAGATGCAGTATCGATCTGCGCAGACCATAAATTTCCTGTTATTCCTTTTGGTGTTGGTACAGCTTTGGAAGGGCATATTGCAGCCCTTCGCGGCGGCCTATGTATCGACATGTCAATGATGAATTCAGTTCTGGAAGTCAACCCCGAAGACCTTGATGTAACTGTGCAAGCCGGCGTTACTCGCAAACAATTAAACGAGCACCTTCGTGATACCGGCTTATTTTTTCCTATTGATCCTGGTGCTGACGCCACGATTGGAGGAATGGCTGCAACGCGAGCATCAGGAACTAACGCTGTAAGATATGGTACAATGCGAGAAAATGTTTTATCTCTTACTGTAGTTACTGCAGATGGTCGTATTATCAAGACAGCAAGAAGAGCAAGAAAATCTTCTGCGGGCTATGATCTTACCCGCTTATTTGTTGGATCAGAGGGAACGTTAGGTGTCATTACTGAAATAACCCTTAAAGTATTCGGAATACCAGAGTCTATCACTTCTGCTGTCTGCCAATTTGAAGACTTAGAAAATGCAATAAACACATCGATACTAATAGTCCAAGCCGGGATACCTGTTGCAAGAATGGAATTACTAGATGACGTTCAAATGGATGCCTGTATAAAATACTCAAAGCTTGAAGGTTATGATCCAAAACCTACTATATTTTTTGAATTTCATGGCACAGAAGCTAGCGCCAAGGAGCAGGCTGAAGCGGTTCAGGAGATAGCAGAAGAGTTTGGCGGATCTGCTTTTAAATGGACGGCTCAAATGGAAGATAGAAATAAACTTTGGCAAGCTCGACACGATGCATATTATGCTGCAATTGCGCTTCGTTCAGGCTGTCAGGGATGGGCGACCGACGTTTGTGTGCCAGTCTCTCGCCTCGCAGAATGTATCAATGAGACTAAAGCGGACCTTGAAGGAACGAACTTATTATCTCCACTTGTCGGTCATGTTGGAGATGGAAATTTTCATCTACTCTATATAGTTGATCCAGAAAATGCTGACGAGATGGCAGAAGCACAGGCCCATTCGGACAGAATGGTAATGCGCGCCTTAGCAATGGGCGGCACTTGCACAGGAGAGCACGGCGTCGGTTACGGAAAGATGCATTTTCTTCAAGAAGAACATGGGGATTCTATATCATTAATGCGCTCCTTAAAGCTCGCATTTGATCCGGAAAATATTATGAATCCTGGAAAAATAATCAATATTTAATGGGAGTTTTTGGAATAAAAACTTGGCCATGAAACAGGCATGACCTAACACGTTTTTTTAATCCAATCCCCGATCCATTTTGCGATATCAGCTGAATGCTCGTCCATCATGAACATATGTGTCGCCCCTGGAAATCCAATCTCCGGAAGCAAAATGAGTTCCGCCTTCCCGCCCACTGAATTGATCTTTTCACAAACAGTCTGCGTTTCTTTTTTTGCGTCACGCCATCGTTCCGATTGCTCTATGAAGTCACCCAGCAAGAGTAACCATGGCCTCCCCTCTATAGTCTCACACTTTATATCTTCTAGTAATGGCCATCCAGAGGCTTCCGCGCATATAACAGCCCTAATACAATCACTATTCTCTATTGCTGCCCGAGAACCAAGAAATCCACCCTGACTGTGGCATAATAAAACGCAAGGGCCTATTTTTCTCAATGCTTCACCAACGCCTCTTATCTGTGCGTTTGATGTAGAAGTCCATCTTGGCACGAACTGTTTTTGAAATGCCTCTATAGCTTTCAGCGGGAATCGTTGACCTTGAAAGGTCGTACCGCTTTTATACCCGTCAGGAGGACCAAAACGAAAAATATCCCATGCTTCATCCAACGTTCTGGGTATGGGATCTCCCTCCCATATGCCTTCCACGGCGCAAAACCCGGAACGTCCTCGTTCAACATTATCGATAACGTAAACTGCAAATCCTTGTAATAAAAATTCATTTAACCATCCCGGACGTCCATCGGGTGTTGTTTCCCAACAAGCTCCTGTCAAACCTCCTCCGTGCAGAAGCACCAATGGGCAATTAAACTTTTTATTTTTTGGAATAAAATATTGAACATAAAGTTGCTCTATTAAAAATTTTCCATTTGGGTCTTGCTCATGCGAGTTAGTTTCAGTGAACCAAATTGTCCGTTTTGGTTTCCCTTTCACCTCAACCAGCCGCCCTCCAACGTGAAAGCTTCCAAATTTTTCTAATTCATACATCTGTCAATTATCCAAAGAAATTAAGCCCCATCATGTAATCGCTCAACCATTTAGTCTTGGTTGATATCTTGACCCATCATCTTCTGAAGAGGATATTCTATATATTCTTCAAAACCAAATATATAGGAAATAAGAAATGAGATGGGCACGTATTCAAATTGAACATAAGATCTCACACGGCATTGTTGAGGAAGATCAAATTTGTCTTGTCGAGGGTGGAATATTTGACAAGATAGACCTCACTGGTCAAAAAGTCCCAATAAAGAACGCTAAATTTCTTACGCCGATTGAGCCAAAAACATTCTATGCCGCTGGATTAAATTATGCAGAGCATGTCATTGAACAGGCTTTAGCTAATAATCGCGAACCTAATATTCCCGATGAGCCTCACATAGGTTATCGTGCGAATAACGCTCTCATCGCACATAATGAATCTATCATTAAACCATCAGACTCATCTGAAGAATTTCAGTACGAGGGCGAATTGGTAGCTATAATTGGAAAAGAAGCAAAGAATATATCCGAAGACGAAGCGCTAGATTTTGTATTCGGATATACCATTGGAAACGACGTAAGCGAACGTAAATGGCAGCGTGACGATCGAACGATGTGGAGAGCAAAAAATACAGATACTTTTAAACCAATGGGCCCGTGGATCGAAACAGATGTAAATCTTGATAAGTTAGTCACTACGGTGCGATTGAATAATATTGAGACGATTTCATTTCCTACAAACTCGATGATCTTTGGCGTAGCCCGTTTCATCAGTGCGATGTCACGGTATTTGACTTTAGTTCCAGGAGATATGATCTGGATGGGAACAGAAGGACATTCTAAAAACATGAAAGTAGGAGACATATGCGAAATTGAAATAAATGAAATCGGCACACTCCGAAATCCAATTATTCTAGGGAATTAACAGGTTTTTTTCTAACCAAAAACGTCTCAGAATGAAATTTAGTCCAATAAAACTAAGACCACTTTTACAAATTCTAATGTGATTATCTGGTTCTATTGCAAATATCGTCTAAAATACCTGAATAAACTAAAGACATTATTGTTATATGAGCTATTTAAAGAGGCTAAGAATATTACCGCTTGCGCTGTTAGCAATACTTGCTGTCTGAACGGCTAACTGAGACTGAACATTTTGAGATGCTAGTGATACGGTTTCACGACCTATATTGGCATCTACTAATCCCCCTAACCCTTCCGCCGCAAGTTGTTCAAAATTTAATAATTCATCTTGGCGTCCTTGAATTGCGTTTTGTGCGGATACGAGTGAAGACGTAGCACCTGACAAAGTGGACTGGAACGCAGCAAATTCATTTTCAATTATGGACATCGGGTTACCAATGTTCGCTTCATCAGATATCGCGGTCTGCAGTGCGTTCACAGCAGTACCAACTCCGCTTTGAGATCCAGCAACAAGTTCGTCACCATTTTCAGAAGATAGGGTCGAAACATCTGATGCATCGGCGTCTATTAAATTCACTCCGTTAAACGAACTGTTAGAGACAAAGCTTTGCGCTTGCTGAAGTAAATTTCCAACTTCGGACTTTAAAATATCTTTTTGCGCTTCATTATTTGCACCATTAGCCAACTCAAATAACTTGCCTTCAATTTCGACATTCAGGTCCGATAAAGCATTAACCCCAGACAAGCCGGTCGACACAACTCCGCTCGCACTATTCAATCCTTGATTCAATGCTGACGCGACTTGTATCTTTCCTCGTAATTGCTGAGCTAACGCAAAGCTGTCGGAATTCGATGATGAGTCTACTTTTAGCCCAGTGGCTAATTTTACTGCCGTTGTAGCAGTAGCTTTTTCACCCGCGTCTACGCTACGCAACGACTTAAATAGACTAGCACTCAGATTAACAGGGGTAATTGCCATTTTTCCAACCTTTAGTTTTAATTATCATAATAATTAAAAGTTCTATCCATTGCACAGGTAAAAAATTAATTGAGTCGTTGCGGTAAATCAACTGCATTTAATCATGATACAAAAAGTTCATTTAGAGTTTTTTACTAGATCCAATTTGCTAAACTCATGTTAAATTCATTGTACTGGGGACAACAGCATCATGAAATTCGCGCTACATTTTGGAAATTTAATCTTTCCTTCGCCTAATGCAGCAAAAAAACTTGCTTTGGTCGCCGAAGCAGCCGGGTTTGAATCGATCATCGCAGTCGAACACATCGTCATACCAACTGACTATGAAACCAGATATCCATACAATGAAAATGGTCGTCTTCCGGGAAATGCGGATATGCCTTGGCCTGATCCACTATCTTGGCTTACTTTTATTGGCGGAATAACGACTAAACTCCGTTTAATAACAGGCGTATTGGTTCTACCGCAGCGAAACCCCGTAGTCTTGGCAAAACAATTGGCCACAATCGACCATTTAACCGAAGGCCGTTTAGAGTTAGGTATTGGAGTCGGGTGGTTGAAAGAGGAATTCGAGGCTATTGGAGTGCCTTTTAAACGACGCGGAGCTAGAATGGATGAATATATAAAATCAATGCGAGCGCTTTGGACACACCGGAATGCAAGCTTCGATGGTGAATTTGTATCTTTTAGCCAAATGAATTGCAGTCCAAAACCACATAACGGGTGTGTGCCAATCATAATAGGAGGACATTCTCCAAAAGCTGCTCAGCGGGCGGCTCATCTTGGGGATGGTTTTTTCCCGGCTACAGGAACGCAAACAGATATCTCGCCGATTATACGAATAATGCATGAGGAAGCTGAAAGAATTGATCGGGACCCCAAAACAATAGAACTAACAACTGGTTGCCCTGACGCACTTCCTGGTTCAAAAGTTGATCCATTATCCGCAGTTGAAGAAAGAATCGCGGCAGGTGTTGATCGTATAGCGCTGCCAGTTAATGCTTTTTCAGATAATATAGAAGAACAACTCACATCTTTCAGTGAAAATGTTATCCAAAAAATAAACGGATGATAAAATTTGATACCGAGCACGCAATGATAGAAAAAAACAATAGTTTCAGAGCCAAAGATCAGCTAACCGTTGGGGCCAAGTCATATACTTTTTATAATTTATTAAAAGCAGAGAAAAATGGCCTCGCGGGCATCACCAGGCTGCCATACTGCCTCAAAGTACTTTTAGAGAACATGCTCCGAAAAGAAGATGGAAAAAATATAAAGCAGGAGGCTATTAGGACTTTTTCATCTTGGGTGAAGACGGCACACGGGTCAGAAGAGATCAGTTTTTTCCCCACTCGGGTTATGGTCCACGATGTATCGGGGATCCCACTACTTGCCGATCTTGCAGCGATGCGGGAAAATATGATCGCATTAGATCAAAACCCAGACCTTTTAAATCCCATTCGACCTATAGATTTTATTATGGATCATTCGGTCATTGTAGAATTTTCGGGGCAGAAGAATGCCGCCAAACAAAATATGCTAGCAGAATATTCACGAAATGAAGAACGGTATCGCGTAGCTAAATGGGCGCAAAAGGCATTCAAAAACATGCAGGTGATACAACCCGGCCAAGGGATCTGTCATCAAATAAATCTGGAAACATTAGCCCGAGTAGTTTGGTCTGAAGAAGATAGTGATCACGGCTTAATCGCTTTCCCCGATAGTTTAATCGCATGTGACAGTCATACACCGATGATCAATGCTTTGTCAGTTTTAGGATGGGGTGTGGGAGGAATAGAAGCACTGTCAGCTATACTCGGAGAGCCTGTAAATCTGATAATGCCTGACGTTATTGGAATAAGATTAGTTGGAAAACCAAAGGAGGGAATAACCACAACAGATATCGTATTATCATTGACACGCGTCTTGCGTGAATACGGCGTTGTACAAAAATTTACTGAGTTTTTTGGTCCTGGACTTGACGCACTGACTTTACCAGAGCGCGCAACACTAGCAAATATGGCGCCAGAGTATGGTGCCAGTATAAGTTTTTTTCCAACAGACCAGGAAACGCTGAATTTTTTAAAACTGACGGGAAGAGAAGATAATATACCGCTTGTAGAACACTACAGTAAAACCCAAGGACTATGGCGTGACGATACAGTTGAAAGGGTTTATTCGGAAATATTAGAATTCGATCTAGGAAACATAATCGCTTCTGTATCGGGACCCAAGCTACCGCAAACGCAAGTGCCCTTAAATAAAGCCCACCTGTCAGCATTAGATGCGATTAAAGAAATTGTCCCCGCAAGTCAAAATCGCGCCCTGCACAGGGACGAAGGAATACTTCAAGATGGGGATATTGTGATAGCAGCCATCACCTCTTGCACTAACACTTCAAATCCAATGGTCATGATAGCCGCCGGACTTCTTGCAAAAAAAGCAAAGGAAAAAGGGTTAAAGACAAGGCCGTGGGTAAAAACTTCCCTATCGCCCGGATCACGCGTGGTTGTTGATTATCTCACACGCGCTGAACTAATGGAGCCACTTGAATGGTTGGGTTTTCATGTTGCCGGGTTCGGGTGTATGACTTGTTGTGGCGGGTCGGGACAATTGGACCACTCCATCAGCACCGACATTCAAAAACGAAATCTGAGTGCTGCAGCTGTTTTATCCGGTAATCGGAACTTTGAAGGCAGGATACACCCAGACGTTAAACTTGCATATCTAGGATCACCTCCCCTCGTTGTGGCGTATGCCATACTTGGAAACATTACTAAAGACATCACCTCACAACCACTGGGATATGATGCCCAGAACCAACCCATTTTTCTCAGAGACATCTGGCCTAGCTCGAAAGAAATTAATGAAGTTGTTTTTAAATACCTTAAACCGGAATTATTTAAAAACGCACAAATCACCTCAACGCAAGAAGATACGCTTTGGAATAACGTTTCCTCAAATGAAAAAAATACCTATGACTGGGATAAAAAAAGTACGTATATTTTGAAACCGCCATTTTTGGAGAAAATAAAAAAAGGCAATACAAGAGAAACTATCCATAACGCTGCTATCTTGGCTATCTTTGGTGATAATATAACGACTGACCACATTTCTCCGGGGAATCGAATTTCTGTAGACAGTCAGGCAGGAAAGCACCTTTTGTCCAAGGGTGTGAGCCCAGAGGATTTCAGCAGTTACCTGCAGCGACGTGTTAATCATGAGGTTATGATGCGTGGAACATTCGATAACGCGCATATCCAAAACGAAATGACCCCTCAGTCTAAAGGCGGATGGACGATACACAGTCCATCTAATGAGCTTATGACCATTTACGAGGCACACTTGCGCTACGAAGCAGAAAAACGACCATTAGTAGTTATAGCCGGCAAGGAATACGGAACCGGCTCCTCGCGAGATTGGGCGGCAAAAGGCCCATATCTTCTGGGAGTGAAAGCCATACTAGCCGAAAGTTTTGAGAGAATTCACAGAAGCAATCTCATTGGGATGGGAATATTACCACTAGAATTCCTAGCAGGAGAGAACCGAAACAGTTTTAAATTAGATGGAAGTGAGAGTGTCGAAATATTAACACCTCATCATGATATCGATGTTAAAAAACTAATTGATATTGAATTCACTAAACCAAATGGCGAGGTTTTTTCGGCAAAACTTTTATGCAGATTGGATACTAACAGCGAACTTTCTTGGTACCAATCAGGAGGCGTGATGCCCCATATCCTGGAAAAACTAAAAACGGCATGAGGAACCCAATAATTTGGTATCAACCATATACTTATTAGTTTCAGATATTATCGTACCTATTAGTTGTATTTTATCTTTAAGACATTTTTAATGAATAATCGTTATTAGAACCTTCGATACTAGGAGCTGACATGAGTAATTTAGAAGAGGCTGGATCACCGGAGAATATGACCCAGCCTGTAAAAGTGTATTGGCAACCGGGCTGTTCGAGCTGTTTGAAAACAAAAGAGTTTCTTATTGATAACGGGATCTCTTTTGAATCCGTCAATGTTCTAGATGATGAAAAAGGGTTCGCAGAATTGCAATCTTTAGGCATAAAGTTAGTACCTATTGTCGCAAGAGGCAGCTCTTGGGCAAACGGCGCTGTCTTTAGAGATGTAGCTAAAGTTGCTGGATTCGAATATGGAGCACATAAAATGCTCCCACCAGAAAGTATAAAAGATAAGGTTTTAATGATACTCGATGCGGCACAAAGATATCTGCAACAAATTCCTGATTCTAAACTTGATGAGGTTTTACCGGGACGCCCTCGCTCGTACAGACAACTCGTCTATCACGTTTTTGATATTCCCAAAGTTTTTTTGGATAGAGTAGAATATAATTCACCATACACATACGAAGCACTAAAATCGATTTTGCCAGACACCATGAAAACAAAAAACGACTTAATGAGTTATGGTGCTAGCACTAGAAAGCGTCTCCAAGACTGGTGGGAAAAAGAAGGGTTTTCCACTGACTTTGAACAGCCGGGAAAAGTGTATTACGGTGATGTGACATTACATGAAGTTTTGGAGCGGACCGGATGGCATTCAGGACAGCACACAAGGCAAATAATACTGATGCTTCGTGAAAAATTAGGGATCGAGCCGAATGGCCCGATAACCCACTCGGACTTAAGCGGTTTACCTTTGCCAAAAAATGTTTGGGATAATGAGCGCTCCTTTGATGAGGCTGCGTTCGCCGAAAAAGCCGAAACCTGGCAAGATGCAAAGACGCGATAGCTGTAAAACGGTTTTTCCGATTAAACGGGTAAGTTTTTGTTGCACAGGATAAGCAGGTAGGGCTTCGTAAAATCAAATACAGGTGGATATAACTTAATGAAACCAATCAGAATTATGGCAGCCTCCGGGATGCTGGGCTATGGATTTACCGAAGAAGCATTCAAAAACGGCCTATCAATGGGGCTCGATCTAATCGCATGCGATGCAGGCTCAGCTGACCCCGGCCCATATTATCTGGGAAGTGGCACTGCGTTTGTTTCACGCTTGGCTGCCAAGCGGGACCTTGGGCTAATGGTTAAGGGAGGGATGGAAGCTGGTGTTCCTGTTTTTATTGGTTCGGCTGGTGGTAGTGGTTCTAATCCTCAGGTTGATTGGACATTGGATATTCTACGGGAAATATGCGAGGAACAAAACATCACTCCAAAGGTCGTTGTATTAAGGAGCGAAATAAAAAAAGAAAAACTCAAATCAAAAATTGAAAATGATAAAATATCACCGCTAGGCCCAATCGCTCCCCTGACGCTCAATGACGCAGATAACAGTCACAGAGTAGTTGCCATGATGGGGGTAGAACCCTTCCAGGAGGCACTTGAAGCAGGCGCACAAGTTGTAATAGCTGGAAGATCAAGTGACGCAGCCATTTATGCTTCTGTCCCACTGCGGCTGGGTGCCGATCCCGGACTATCATGGCATATGGGAAAAATTATAGAATGTGGAGCCCAAGTGATTGAGCCACGAGAAGGTCAGGATTGTGTCATTGGAACTATCTATTCTGACCATTTCACAATTGAGCCCGCACACCCAGATAGACGATGCACACGGACCCGCGTTGCAGCGCATACGCTTTATGAAAACCCTAGCCCCTATTATCTTAAAGAACCGAATGGTTTATTAAATACGAAAGAAGCAGTTTTTACGCAAACAGATGAACGAACTGTGAAGGTTTCAGGCAGTCTTTGGGAGCCATCAGATAAGTACACTGTAAAACTGGAAGGAGTAAAAGAACTTGGCTACAGAACGATATTCCTGGCCGGCATTCGCGATCCAATTCTTGTTTCAACAATAAGCGACTTTTTACAATCTTGCCGCTCTCGAATTGCAAAAGATGTTTTGGCTTTAGGAGTGAAAGAAGATGAATACACACTGGAAATTAAAGTTTATGGACAAAATGCTGTAATGGGTTCCAATGAGCCTGTAAAAAATAGTCAGGCTCATGAATTAGCCGTCCTTGTAGATGTAATTGCTCCAACAGAGGATATAAGCCGTGCTGTTTGTGCCAAGGCCCGTTATAGTCTTCTTCACACAGACTTTCCCGGAAGAATGTGTATCTCCGGCAATCTCGCCATTCCGTTTTCCCCATCAGACTTCTCTGCAGGAAACGTTTATGAGTTTAATATATGGCATGTTATGGAATGCGATAACCCATTGGAGCCTGTCACCATCGAAAAGGTAGATCTTTTCAATTAAAAGGGTAAATTGACGATGACTAAATTACGGGATCTAGCTAAGGTTATACGATCAAAAAATGCAGGTGCCTTGTTATTAACACTCGACATCATGTTTGAAGATGAAACCACCTACAAACAGGTCTGTAGTTCTGGAGCGCTGTCTCCTAGAACCCTGGCACCTTTGTATAATGTTAGTGACAATCAAATAGAGGTCATACCATTTGATGTAGCGCTTGCCATTAAGATCACTCTGCCGAGGGTCATCCCCGCTGGGTCACCAGGTGAGTCTGACGTCTATGGAGCGCAACAGCACGCTCCATTAATGGATATCGAGATCCCCATGTAAAACAATAGAAAAATCAAGTAACAGAACCTTAAGGTGGTTTTAATTTTGCCAACACATATCGTGGCCTATTTATTTTTCATATTGGTAGAGGGGGATACTTGATTATACTGACGCCACTTGATGCTTTGATAATCAGACACTACTTTGAAGATATATAAGCTGCTGGAGCAATTCGAAAAATGTATGCAATTTTTCAACTTTTAGACTCGTTAATAAGCCTTTATCTTTGGTGTCTTTTTATTTTTGTAATATTAAGCTGGTTGATCAATTTTGGCATAGTGAATACTCAGAACCGCTTTATTTATTTGCTTATGGACTTTCTTTACAAGATTACAGAGCCAGCTCTTCGTCCTATTCGGCGATTTGTGCCGAATTTTGGCGGTATCGATATTTCACCAATTATATTAGTTTTAGGTCTAATTTTTGTCAGAAATCTGATCATGGTAGATTTAGTAAAAATGTTTTAATGGTGAATTAAATAACACTTAATTAAATTCGTTTTGATTAATCAACTAATTTAACAAACCATAAATAAGACACGTATAAAAAGGGTTTTCTAATGGCTGATGCAGAAATCATTGACGGAAAAGTATTTGCACAAAAACTGCGGTCCAGAATTACAAGCGCCACTGAAATAATAAAGCAAAAATATAATAGCACTCCCGGTCTAGCAGTTGTTTTAGTTGGGGAAGACCCTGCGAGTGAAGTCTACGTTCGAAACAAGGGCAAGCAGACAACTGAATGTGGCATGGTCTCATTTGAGCACAAACTGACAGATGAAGTATCCCAAAGTGAATTACTGGACCTCATACAAAAACTTAATAATGATGAGAGTGTAGATGGAATTCTGGTACAATTACCCCTTCCGGAACATATCGATCCACAAGCTGTGTTAGATGCAATTAATCCTGAAAAGGATGTTGACGGGTTCCATGTGGTTAATGCGGGAAAATTAGCAACAGGAGGAGATGCGCTAGTTCCATGTACCCCGCTTGGATGTTTATTAATGCTAAAGGACTATTTTGGTGACCTATCGGGTAAGAATGCCGTTGTTGTTGGAAGATCCAATATTGTGGGAAAACCAATGGCTGCTCTATTAACTCGGGAAAATTGTACCGTAACAATAGCCCATTCGCGCACTAAGGATTTGCCATCGGTTTGCAGATCCGCTGATATTTTAATCGCGGCTGTTGGAAAGGCAGAGATGGTTGAGGAGGATTGGGTATCTGAGAAAACAGTCGTAATAGACGTGGGGATCAACCGTATTCCGGCGCCCGAACGAGGCGAAGGGAAAATGCGGTTAGTGGGAGATGTAGCTTTCGACGAAGTTAAAAGAAAAGCAAAAGCTATTACCCCTGTGCCCGGAGGTGTTGGGCCAATGACGATTGCAGTTTTGCTAAGGAACACTATCGAGGCAGCATGTCGACGTCGAGGTTGGGATTTGCCAGATCTTTAAACTGTTTGAGAAGGGTGTAATTGTAATCTGATGACACCTTTAGTGGTTTTTATATCAACCTCTTTTCCCTTCCGAATTCCAGTGACCAAATTTTGGCTTTGCAGATGAACAGCAGCAAGTCTAACGCGCCTCAAGAGTGGCCGCCATTTCTTTGTCTCCTCAGAATTACCACCAGCTCGGATTGCCACATCTATCATACCAACCGACCGACATCCTTCTTCTACAAGGATTTTCGTGATAAGATTCTTTAGGCCATTGACGCTTTTGTCTATTTTAGATTCGTCGGCAGCACTCAATTTAATTCCCTCTCAAGGATGATCTACTAGAAGGCTTAAGGTAAAAAACAAGTAAACATAATCACTATTTTTTATTTATGAATTACCTTTGGAAAAAGCGAACGGCAAAAATAGCTTAATTAAAAGAAAAGCGGCGAGTGTATCAAGCGGAAAATTGTTAAGAATTTCTAAAATAATACCAATGTCTCACATTTTATTGATATAGAAAATGATTAGATTGAAAACTTCCATTAATATAGCCAAAAGAGTTAGGTGGACTCTGATAAACTCGCCATCTTCAAGCAACAAGTCACTTTCTGATATATCCTCAGTACTTTTTAATACCCAGTCATATAAAAAACGACCGCCAAGAAGAAATTACCCAATACATTAAAGGCCTCAATGTCCTCGCAGATTATTGCTAACCAGATAACTTGAATAATTAGCGGTACTATTATTGCTTTTTGATTAGATTAGTGTTTCACCTATGTTGTTTAATTTTTTTTTAAATATACTCAAAATGCTAAGATTTGCGAGAAATCACTGACTTTTATCTGCAACTTTGTATGAAGTATAAGGGAAATTCTATTGTACTATCGAGATGTTTAACAATCGGTTGCGAGTGTTTCAGTGACCTTCTTTTTACGAATGTTACCCATGCAAATAAATACCGTTTTTTTTTCAAAACTTTTAATCATCATCCTTACACTGGGACTGTTTTTATTTGTCAACTTTTCATCTGAATATGCTCTGATATCGTTCATCAGGGTCGGAATAATTATCCTATCCACTTTTGTGACACTAAAATTAAATCAAGACCAAGGCAGGCGACGAAACTTCTCGCTTATTGCCATTCTATTAGCTTGCTATTTGTTTCTTATCTCTTTGAGTTCTAAATCCTTGCTAACTGATCATGACACTTTTCATTTTATTTTAACAATTTTGACCGATCCAAAATTAATATTATTAACTTATAAAGTCTTTGTGCCATTTCTTATTGTTATTTTGGCCTTTGAGATGATCATAGTCGGCACACAGTCTAATAATGCCCCACAAAAAATACCCGCAATTTTAAGATTTCTTCTAGTAGGTGTTTCGATTTTAACACCGGTTTTAATATTTCTATCTTTTGGGTTTGGCGTGCCATTAACTGGTGTGCTAGCGACCTCGGGGTTAATAACAGCAATAATCGGTTTAGCACTTCAAAGTAACTTAAGTAATATCGTATCGGGCATGTTTCTTACGCTTGAACGCCCCTTCAAATCTGGAGACTGGATATCAGTAGATGGAGAAGACCTCGGCCAAGTGAGAACGATATCTTGGAGGACGACGCGGTTAATGTCGTTAGAAAACACAGAGATATCTATACCTAATGATAAACTTGCACGTTCAAGCATTGTCAACCTATCCATCAATGATGAAAACCTCTCTACAGGTGGATATATAATCTACGACAAAATCAGTGTTCACCCCAGACACGACCCTAAGTATATCATAGAATTAATAAAGGACGGTCTGGCTGGAAGCCATCCTGCAGATGGCCGTATTTTCTTTGGGTATACTAATGCCTGGCTTGGTGGCAGTTCAGAAAACGGTCTCGATTTTTGGATCGCTTATGATTGTACTAATCGGTGGTACCAGTATTCCCAGCGGTCAGTTGTTATGCTTGCAATAAATCATGTTTTCACCACGTCCGGCGTTACCATGACCGCCGGAAACCTTCTACAAAACATGAAATCCGACGCTAACTTAAAGGTTATAGAAGACTTCAGTCAAAATGAAAGCAATTACCGTAGTCTCCATACAGCGAATAATAACATCTACCTTGAAAGCCAAGTTGTCGAACTCTGGTTCAAGAGGGTGCCCCTTTTTGAACCGTTAACAGCACGCGACTTCAAAGCTTTGACGCGCTCTTCTATTAAGCGCGATTTCAAACCCGACGAGATTATTATCAAGCAAGGAGACGACGGTGAGTCAATGTTCGTCGTGATGGAAGGCGTCGTAGGGGTCGAAGTTGCAAACGATAAAAAGAAGACGACGCAAGTCACCACTTTGAGTATTGGCGATATATTTGGGGAAATGTCGCTTTTGACCGGTGCCAAGCGAACCGCTTCGATTCGCGCAATCCGACCGGTCGTTGTATATGAAATTACTAAACCGATGTTTGCAAAAATATTCAAGTCAAACAAAAAAGCTATTGATGGGTTGACAAGAATTCTAGTAGAGAGACAAAAACAATTGGATACAATTTTGGAGCAGCATGACGACGAAAGTAAAGAATCAAACAATGCTTTCGATATACTCAAAAAAGCCATTAAAGAATTTTTTAAATTTTAAAAATCAAAGATTTTAAATACAGAACCATTTAAGATTTAATGATATAAATTTATTAAAGATAAATTATTAATGATTAAATAATTTAATTATTCAGTTGTATTGGTTTTTTAAATGCGGGTCTTTTTCTCACACAAGCATCAATTTCATTCCCCACAATCGTTTATTTCAAGAGGGCGAGTTATAGAAAGCCCAGAAAAGCCGCAACGTGCAAATATATTAGAGAAGGCTGCCAGGTCTGCAGGCCATGATCTAATTCACGCCAAAGAGTATGGCGACAAACCGATAAAAGCTATTCATCAAGAGGAATATGTCAATTTTCTAAAAACGGCTTGGTTAACCTGGAAAGACTTACCAGACAGTGGGGACGAGATTATTCCTAATGTCCATCCAGGACGAAACATGAACGCTTCTCCAAACTCAATCATATCGCTCTCAGGTTATTACCAAGCAGACACCGCCTGCCCTATTGGAAAAGGAACATACGAAGGAATTGTGGCATCATCCGATGTCGCTGTGTCAGGAGCATATGCAATTATGAACGATATCAAAAACGGAAGCTCGAAGAATTTTGCATACTCCCTTTGCAGACCTCCTGGTCATCATGCCTTTGCTGATCAAGCTGGGGGGTTCTGCTTTTTAAATAACGCCGCCATTGCTGCTCAAGTTTGCTTGGATAATGGTGCTAAGCGAGTCGCAATTTTGGATGTGGACGTTCATCATGGAAATGGAACACAGGGTATTTTTTACCATCGTTCAGATGTTTTCACGATATCATTACACGGTGACCCGCTTTTTTATTACCCATTTTTCGCTGGTCATGCAGACGAAGTAGGATCAGATGAAGGAACTGAATATAATTTAAATTATCCACTTCCCCGAGGTACAAATGATGAAGACTATTTGAGAGCATTGAACAAAGCCGTTGATAAAGTAGCTACTTACCAACCAGACGTATTAATAGTTGCACTCGGCTTAGACGCATCAATCTCCGATCCATTGGCGTTTTTGTCCATAACTACAGATGGTTTTTTTGAAATTGGAAAGGCCATCGGCGACGCCGGCATCCCCACTCTATTAATACAGGAGGGCGGATATATATCACCCGTGCTTGCTGACAATCTCGCAGCTACTCTAAGCGGCTTCGAAAGAATACGATAACTGAACGATTTTATTAAGAAGCCCTTAAAGGTATTCTAAGTAAAGGTTGATAGATAGAACCGCCCTTCAATGAATGACTTTCGAAAACGGTTACATGGTTGATGGAGATTTTTTTGCTACAATAAAGATTGTTCATCTGCTCGAAAAAAGTAACCTCACTCAATCTAGAACGATTCAATTTGGCCAAAGTGACATGTGGATAGAACGCTCGCCTTTCGTTCTTGAGGTTTATCTTTTTTAGTATCAAATCAATCTCAGTTTTGAGTGCTAAAAGGTCGGAGTTTTTTACCGTCCCAACCCATAGCGATTTAATAATACCTTTTTTCTTAAAATGGTTTACGCCTTGGAGTTGAAGAGTGAAACTGCACGTTCGGATTTGTGAAAGGGCTAAGTAAATATCATCTAGTAAATCATTATCACACTCCCCCAGAAATCGAAGTGTTAAGTGATAATTTTCATAGGAAACCCAGTTTGCGCCAATCACACCACCTTTTAAATTTTTTAGCTCATCGCAAACAGAACTAGGAAACTGCAACCCTATAAAAATACGCTTCATTTTTATTTCCTGGAACAAAACGCTAAGGCTTTACGCGCTTTAACAATTCTATAACAAACGGAGCAATTTTTTTAACTATTTTCAATACGCCCTCTTTATTAGGATGAATGCCGTCTTCCTGATTAAGCTCTGGAACGCCTGCTACTCCCTCGAGAAAAAAACGATAAAAAATAACTTCGTTGGCTTCGGCCAATTCCAAATAAACTTTCTCAAATTCTAATCCGTATTCCTTACCCATATTAGGGGGAGCAATCATACCTGCAAATAATATAGGCGCTCCTATTTTCTGAAGTTTGGTTAGAATTTTTTGCAAATTCATTTTGGTGATTGCAGGATCAATTCCTCTAAGGCTATCATTTGCTCCCAATTCCAATAAAATCGCGTCGGGATTTGCTCCAAGAGCCCAGTCAATTCTTGATAAACCACCCGCCGACGTATCACCAGAAACTCCAGCATTTATGACTTTTAATCGAATTCCTGCGTGATTTAAAGTCGCTTCTAACTGGTCAGAAAATCCATCCTTTTTAGGTAATCCATAGCCAGCTATCAAACTATCGCCAAAAGCCAACAACTTAAACTCGCGCGCATGGCCTGTAACAGCTATAAGAGAACTTCCTAATATGAAAACACAAAAAATTAGGAACTTATGGCAGTTCTTTCTAAACATTTAGCATCATTGACAGACAATATAAAAAATACATCTTTTGGTATATTCCCATTTTTGAATATTGTAATGAAAAATAGAGTTGGAATACAAGGTTAAGAATGAATCACAATAAATTATCTGCAGGAATGAACAACTGTAATAACACTTTAATACAGTTGAAGGACGTCAAGCTCGAACTTGGCAGTAAAGCTGGGAAAGTTGAAATACTAAAGGGTATCTCCCTTGGTATCTGTTCTGATACCACTGTCGCTATAACCGGACCATCGGGTGCAGGCAAATCAACATTAATGATGATCATTGGAGGATTAGAAGCTGCTACATCAGGATCCATTACAATAGATAAAGAGAATTTGTCTCGCATGAATGAAAATGCTTTAGCCGAATTTCGGCGGGACAATATCGGTATTGTCTTCCAAGCATTTCGATTAATTCCTACTATGACGGCTCTTGAGAACGTTAGTATTCCAGTTGAATTATCCAACGAACCTGATGCCGAAGATAAAGCCAAGCACGCGTTAGATCTTGTGGGCCTGTCAGAAAGAATGAACCATTACCCAGATCAACTATCTGGAGGCGAACAGCAAAGGGTGGCTATAGCGCGCGCATTTATAACTAACCCAACAGTTCTCTTAGCGGATGAGCCAACTGGAAACCTTGATCAGGAAACAGGAAATAAAATAATAGATTTACTTTTTGGCCTACAATCCTCTCACAAAACAACTTTAATATTAGTGACTCACGACAAATTACTGGCACAAAAATGCGATCGCATAATCGACATAGCTGATGGGCAGATCCAAAGCGATAACAATCACTCAGTATAAGGCGTCAGTTGTGTTTTTTAGAATATTCAATATACCAATTAAACTTGCATTCCGCGACCTCAGAGGTGGCATCTCTAGTTTTCGCATCTTTATTACATGTCTAATTTTAGGTGTCGCAGCTATTTCCGGGGTCGGCTCCATATCGAAAGCTATGAATGCAGGCATTACAAAAGATTCACAACGTCTTCTTGGCGGTGATTTTTCGATACAGTTAACACACAGACCCATTTCTCCTGACGCAAATGAATATATCAAAAAAATTGGGCTTGTATCAGCGATACATAATATGCGGGCAATGGCTACAACAGATAAATCTGATCGCCGAACGTTAATTGAATTAAAAGCTATTGATAACGCTTATCCTCTTTATGGGGAGATAAAACTATCGCCAGATATATCGCTTCAACAAGCATTAAGTATCAAAGATGGTCAGATGGGCACGGTAATTGATCCTACTTTGAGACAACGGCTAAACTTAAGTCTTGGTGATACAATAAAAATTGGAAATAACTCCTTCACAATAAGGGCAGAGATAATTGATGAGCCTGATCGCGTAGTTAGATTTACTTCTTTTGGACCAAGGGTAATGATCCACTCATCAACTTTAGAAAAAACGGGTCTATTGGTGAAAGGAAGTCTCGCCAAGTTTAATTATAGAGTAAAGTTAGGAAAGGACGAGGAACTTAATGAGGTTATTAACGGTTTAAATCGATCATTTCCATCTGCTGGATGGCGGATCCGAACTGTAAAAAACGCTGTCCCTGGATTTGATCGCTTCAATAAGCAAGTCACCCAATTTTTAACATTAATTGGACTTACTGCACTTCTAGTAGGAGGATTGGGCATTTCGAATGCAGTTCGAAATTTCCTCGAAAAGCGAACAGCAACAATAGCCATTCTCAAGTCTCTTGGTGCATCCAGTCACTTGATATTTCAAGTTTATTTAATACAAGCGATGTTACTAGCCTCTATTGGAATCATATTAGGTATCACACTTGGTGCTTCTACTCCATTTTGGGCTTCGAAACTCATTTCCAATTTCATTCCAATAGACCTTCCAAAACAACTTTATTGGCAACCAATATTAACTTCTATTCTGTTCGGTTATCTAATGACTTTGTTATTTAGTATTGGACCGCTTCGTCAAGCTACAGCTATAACGCCAGCTCAACTGTTCAGGGCAATAGTATCAATCCCCCAACGCCGGCCAAACTTTATGTTTTATATTTCAGTTTGCTCCTTAATTGTGTTGCTTGCCAGTCTGGCTGTTTTAACTACCGAGGATCGGCGGTTAGCAATTTCATTTGTGGGGGGAGCAACCTTTATCTTTATAATTTTTAATTTTTTTTCCAAAGGCCTCATTGGTTTTTTAAAAAAGCGCATATCCATAAAACATCTTAGTGCTCGACTTGCAGTTGCCAATATTCATAGGCCAGGCAGCCCCGCTTCAGATATTATATTATCTCTTGGGCTTGGGCTTACTCTCCTGCTTACAATTGTTTTGGTTGAAAATAATATGAGACGCCAATTGGAGGAGCAAATTCCCAAAATAGCGCCCTCATACTTCTTTATTGACATTCAACCACATCAAGAACTCGAATTTACTACCGTGGTTAAAAACATACTTGGCGTAATAAAGATGGACAAAACGCCAATGGTGCGCGGGAGAGTAGTTCGTATCAATGATACTTCAGTTGAGCAAATCAAGCCAGATCCAGATATTGCTTGGGCGATAAACGGAGATAGAGGCCTGACCTATATGAAGCAAAAACCACCTAAGACAAAATTGACCGACGGCATTTGGTGGCCGACAGACTATAGAGGGCCACCGTTGATATCGCTAGACGCGAATGTCGCAAGGGGAATTAGGGTTGGTGTGGGAGACACGATTACTCTCAACATACTTGGAAAAGAAATCACAGCTACTATTGCCAGTCTTCGTTATATAGATTGGACTAATTTAGAAATGAATTTTGTTTTCATATTTTCTCCAGGAACCCTTGAATCAGCGCCACATAGTATAATTTCTGCTGTTTATGCGTCAAACCTAGAAGCAGAAGAAGACCTACAAAAAACGGTGACTGATCTATTCCCTAATGTGTCCGCAATCAGTGTGAAACACGCATTAGAAAACGCTAATAAGATTTTAACAGCTATCAGCATAGCCATAAAACTAACAGCCTCTGTTACCCTTTTAGCTGGGATATTAGTCCTTATAGGGGCATTTAGTTCACAGCAACAAAAACGAATTCATGATGCAACTATCTATAAAGTTTTGGGAGGCACCCGAAAACGAATACTGTTAACTTATGTCATGGAGTACAGTATTCTGGGTCTTTTATCCGCGGTGGTATCGATCATCCTCGCATCTTCTGTCAGTTGGTTAATCGTTTCAAAAATAATGAAAACTGATTTCTCTTTAAGTTTAACTGCCATCTTTTTTACGACAACTATTAGTCTTGTGCTAACGATAAGCCTCGGCTTATTTCGTACTTGGAGATCTCTTGGAATGAAAGCTTCATCTGTATTAAGATCGTGACGTATTTTCGTCAAACCTTCTGGTTAGTCTTTTTTCACGCTGACCTGTTAAACTAAAAAAGAAACTTTTTTGAACTTTTATAAATGGTTTTTCTTGCTACAGCGTCAAGTATCCCTATACTCCGCGTCCGCTGGGTATTGGCAATGAAACAGTAGAATTATGGAGGTAATATGGTCGATCAAGTTAATAAGGTCGTACTTGCATATTCAGGCGGGCTTGACACATCTATAATCCTAAAATGGCTACAAGATACATACAAGTGTGAAGTCGTAACGTTTACTGCTGACCTGGGACAAGGCGAAGATTTAGAACCCGCCCGCGAAAAAGCTAAAATGTTGGGGATAAACGAAATTTTTGTGGAGGACTTAAGAGAAGAATTTGTTCGCGATTTCGTCTTCCCTATGTTCCGTGCTAATACTGTATACGAAGGCACATACCTTTTAGGAACATCGATAGCACGACCGCTAATAGCAAAACGTCAAATAGAGATTGCTAATATAACGGGGGCAGATGCCGTAGCGCATGGGGCAACAGGAAAAGGCAATGATCAAGTACGATTTGAATTGAGTTATTATGCCTTAAATCCTCACATAAAAATTATTGCCCCATGGAGAGAATGGGAATTCAGTTCACGAACTGATCTTATAAATTATGCTGAGTCTCGCCAAATACCCATCGCCAAAGACAAGAGAGGTGAAGCACCATTTTCTGTTGATGCAAACCTTTTACACGCCTCTAGTGAAGGAAAAATAATTGAGGATCCGTGGATTGAAGGCGAAGAGTTTATTTACTCGCGAACAATATCACCTGAAGACGCTCCTGATAAGCCAACATATATAGAAATCGGTTTCAAACATGGAGACCCAATTAGTATTGACGGACAAGACTTAAGCCCAGCGAAACTTCTAACAGCCTTGAATAAATTTGGCCATGACAACGGAATAGGACGTTTAGATCTTGTAGAAAATCGTTTTGTTGGTATGAAAAACAGGGGTTTGTATGAAACCCCAGGGGGAACAATACTTCATACAGCACATCGTGCCATGGAGAGCCTAACACTTGATCGAGGAATGGCCCATCTCAAAGACGAATTAATGCCAAGATATGCTGAATTAATTTACAATGGTTTTTGGTATTCTCCTGAACGAGAAATGCTACAAACTGCAATAGATCACAGTCAGCAACACGTAACCGGTGTGGTCCGCCTAAAGCTCTACAAAGGAAACACCATTGTAGTTGGTCGTAAAGCGGACAAAAGTCTCTACTCCGAAGACTATGTTACTTTCGAAGAAGGTGCCGCGGACTACGACCACGCCGATGCCCATGGCTTCATAAGGCTAAACGCACTCCGCTTGCGCTTAAATAAGATGATGTTAGGGTGACAATTCAAACTTCCATGCCTGCTAGTGGGTATCAGTATGAAATGTTTTTGATATAATTTGCCATCCTTCATTAGTCTTCAATAGAGTCAGATAATCGGTGAAATATCTCGGTGGAATTGCGCATTGCACTATTGCAAAAGCTGTTGCTGCCCCAGACATATTGATCGATATGATTTTATCATGTCGTATGAGACCTTGCGAGGAAGGTGATGGGCGATTTGATATCATTTCAAAATACTCTGATCGAGGCCAATCCGTCACCAACTCTCCATCGGAGAAGTATAAATGCGATTCAGGGTGGAAAACATTAGAGAATTTTTGAATATCTCCTTCGTATAACCCATCAAAATAATCTCCCAAGAGATTTGATATTTCTTGTATATTTGCGTCTTTAAAGCCCTCAGCCATAATTACACCTCTCTTATTGGTTTATTATTTGCTCTTTATCGTCTACTTTTGATGTAAGCTAGGATTGCCCATATACTTTTATCATCAAGCTGCATTTCAAATCCGGGCATATTGTTTTTATAGTCATCGGGTGAAAATGGTTGTCCCCCATATTTTATGATATCGAATACATCTCGATCTGTCATTTGAGCTATTCTTCCACCCTCTTTTAAAGGCGTGGGTGGACGTCTTCCTTTTCTATATGTTTTATCCCAGCCCAATTTCCCCTCAAGATTATCTCCATGGCAAAATGCGCAATTAGCTGAATAAAGCGATTGCCCAAGGATTATCTGCCCCGCAGTATAATGTGCTTCCCCTACCACCAAGCTAACTTTTTTCTGGTCATAGTAAATAGTTGTTATCGTAATCATCATTGCAATAATGATTGATACTAAGAAATATTTACCACTAGGCCCTAATCTATTCAGAATTCGCCCCAAGCCAGGCCTCGAGCCGTTGAAAGAATCGATTGTATCATCTTCCATTTCTATCTGGATTCGGCGAACACCAGGTTTTCTTATCTCTGTTGGGAAACGCTCCCGTCGTCGTACGGGCCTTTTTCGAGGTTGTTGTTTTGTTAACCGAGGAAAGAACATATTGGGCCCGAATACGATTAAACGAAGTTAATAAAATATCCTAACTTTAGTCTATTTTAAGCTTTTTCCTAGGGTTATAGTCATTATTTTTTGCCCAACTTTCTATGAATTCCGTGAGTTCTTTGTCAATTTTTTCCGGAAGCATTACTTTTAGTGATACATATTGGTCTCCAAACGTTGTCTCTCCCTTTGGACTGAGCCCCTTTCCCTTTAACCGAAGGTTCGTTCCATTATTGGATTTTGCAGGAACTTTGAGGGTAACCTTTCCGTGTATGGTAGGTACTAAAATAGAAGTCCCTAAAATAGCTTCTTGAATAGTAACCGGAATTTCCACATAAATATCGTTGCCTCTACGGTTAAAGTAATCATGGTCCTCTACAGTGATATCAATGATAGCGTCTCCTTTGGAGACCTCTCCATTTATGGACTTTCCTTGTCCTTTCAATCTCAGCTTAGTCCCGGTCTCTGCCCCCGCAGGAATAGTCATATTGACAGTTTTATCATCAGATAAAGTTACTTTTTTTTTGATCCCAACCGCCGCTTCCACGAATGGAACTTTCAGTCTATATTTTGCATCTCGCGATACCTCTCGCTTTTTGTTACTGTTAGCTTTTCGCGATACACTCGGGTCGAAATGCGAATTACCTCTAAATATTTCTGAAAAAATATCAGCTCCTGAACCACCGAATTGATCAAAATTAAAAGAATGGCCTGGATTACCCGGGCCATTTCCCCTAGAACCATCGGACCAGTTTTTCCAGAACCCAGCACCTGGTCTCTGACCCCTTTGACCGATATCAAATTCACCTCGGTCGTATTTTTCCCGTTTTTCTCTATCAGAAAGCACATCATACGCACCGCTAATATTTTTAAAACGTTCTGCGTTACCCGAATTTAAATCGGGGTGGTGTTGCTTAGCTAACTTGCGATAGGCAGATTTTATCTCAGCGTCAGTCGCATTTTTTTTAACACCAAGTGTTTTATACGGGTCATCCATCTTGTTCCTGAGGCCTTTTAAACATAATACAAAAAAACCGCATGCATCCCTGGCATATTACAATTAACGAACAATCTTCCAGTTCCCATCGGGTTGTCGACAAGCTCTACCGAATGCCTCAGCTGTTTTACCCCCTATTGTAACTGTTTGCTGGAATTCCCTGCAATACTGACCGCTATTAGATTTATAAACGGGTCTTGGTGTCACAGTTCCTCGATTTCCACTATCGGGGTTACGCCAAGCAACAGCTGTCCCTGATTTGCTTTTTTCCAATGCTAGATTGGTCGTTTTTTGCATCGCTAATTGGTCAGCTCTATCTAATGATAATCCAATTTGATTTCCTAAAAATGCCCCCAGAAGTGCTCCAGCCGCCCCGGCAGCGACACGACCTGATCCCTTGCCAACTTGAGCCCCTGCTACTGCCCCAGCAACACCTCCGAGTATCGTCCCCATACCTTGCTTAACACCGTTACCTGTTGTGGTTTGGCAGCCCAGTAGACTCAGGGTCATTATTGAAACAACTCCAGCGCGTTTTAGCATTCTAAAAGCCTCCATTTTATTCGATTAAATCGAAAATTCTTTTTTATAATCGGTCATATATACCACACCGCCGCCTAAATACAGAATCACTAAATGACCCTTTTCCCGATTTTTTCTTAACGATCTAGAAAAACCCTCTAGCAGATATAGGTATATATCGGTAATAATTTTATGTTTACTGCTAAAAGTAAAAATTTTACAGAGGAAAAACTAGTGTTTACTCCATCTACTGATGATCCATTTAAACTATTTAACCAATGGTATGAAGATGCAAGCCAAAGTGAGGTTAATGACCCTAATGCTATGTCTCTTGCAACTGTTGGTGAAAACTCAATGCCGTCGGTGCGAATTGTTCTTCTAAAAAGTCACGATCAAAATGGTTTTGTTTTTTATACTAACCTGAAGAGTCGTAAGGGCACTGAATTATCAAAAAACCCTCAAGCCGCTATTGCTTTTCACTGGAAAACAATCAGACGCCAGGTCCGTATCGAAGGAAGCACTGAACCGGTGGCAAAGAACGAGGCCGACGAATATTTTCAAAGCAGACCAAGAATAAGCCAAGTTGGAGCTTGGGCATCCCAACAGTCCGAACCGTTGGACAGCCGAGAACAGTTACTAAACTCTGTCCAATCTTTTGAAGAAAAATATGAGAATACCTCTATCCCTCGTCCCCCACACTGGGGCGGATTAAGATTACGGCCCACCCGGATAGAATTCTGGCACGACGGGGAGTTTAGATTACACGATCGATTCATATTTGAAAAAACTACTAATACAAAAATTTGGAAAATTACGCGTCTTAACCCTTAATCGTCTGGGTTAGTTCAAGAAAACAAAACTTTGAGATTATTTTCTTCTTAGTATAATACTAAAGAATGGAAGATACGCAGAAAACTCTGCTCTTAACCGGCGCAAGCCGGGGGATAGGGCACGCCACTGTAAGTTTTTTCAGTGAAAAAAACTGGGAAATCATAACATGCTCTCGTGAAGCACCTCCAGAAGAGTGCCTACGCGACCTAAACTGGTCTCACCATATAACAACAGACTTAGCTGACACCGATAGTATCGATGCGTTTATAAAAGAGGCAAATGCATTTTTAGGTGAAAGACCTTTACATGGTCTTGTAAATAATGCTGGTTGGTCTCCTAAATCACCCATTCAGGAACGGCTTGGATGTCTAAACGGTAACTTAGACGCCTGGAGGACCGTTTTTGAACTTAATTTCTTTGCTCCATTGCGTTTAGCACGCGGGTTTGCATCTTCGCTTACAAAGGGAAAAGGTTCAATCGTAAATATCACCTCAGTAGCTGGGCATGCTATACATCCATTTGCAGGATCTGCTTATAGTACGTCGAAAGCGGCATTGGCTTCTCTAACACGAGAGTTAGCGAATGAATTTGCTGATCTAGGAGTTCGAGTTAACTCAGTAGCTCCGGGCGAAATAGAGACAGCTATGCTCTCGGAACAAACTGAGGTTCTGATCCCTCGTATTCCGATGCACAGGTTAGGAAAGCCAAAGGATGTCGCCTCAACTATTTATTTTCTATGCTCTGAGGATAGTGAGTATATCACCGGCACCGAAATTTTCGTCACAGGTGGTCAGCATATGTTATGAGGAGTTGATGATCTTTTCTATTTTTTCTACTTGTTCACCACACCACGAAAGTCGCTGATCCGTGACAGCCAATTCTAGTTCTAAGAGCCGGGGTAACAGGCCTGCCGACCATTCTTTGTGTTTTCTCAAATCCCGTAGACGGTTTCTTTCTGCTTGATACATTGTTTGCAACCCAATCAATTGATCTAGCCTCTCGGATGGCTCTAGGACTTCAATAAACCTTAGCTTTAATGCAACTACTAGTTTATTCAAATCCGAGCTTCCTGATCGAATTGTTGATTTTAGATACTCTTTTAGCTCTTGAAATCCAATTGTTGTCAGCCGCAAAAGCTCCTCACCGTCTCCACCAGGGTTTTCCACGACTTCAATTAGCCCCTCTAACTTCAAGAGTTCGATAGAGGTTCCTAAAAGATCAAGTGAGGGCCCCACTATACGGGCCGAAAACTGTCTAACTTCCGTCGAAATATCTATATAACTTCGATTACCATTTATTAGTGCTCCCAACGCCGCCATACGAATGGCCTCTTTTGGTATAAGAGAGTTATCACGATACATTGCACCAACTTTCCAGACACGACACGCGACGTCAAGATATCTTACAAGAAACAAAAAATCCAGCTTTTGTGATCTAGCCGGGTGAAACGCCCCTTAATCGTTCATTTCTTCGTCGCAATAATTCAACCGTTGTAAGCAGTAAGATAGAAACGCACACTAAAATAGTAGCGACAGCTAGAATTGTTGGACTGATTTGTTCCCGAATACCCGCCCACATTTGCCTTGGTATTGTGCGTTGTTCAAAACCAGCAAGAAAAAAAACAACAACCACTTCATCAAATGATGTAATGAAAGCAAACAAGGCTCCCGAAACAACGCCTGGTAAAATCAATGGCATCTGTATTTTGAAAAATGTTCGAGACGTTCCCGACCCTAGACTTTGTGCAGCTTTAGTTAATGAGTGGTCAAAGCCAGCAAGTGTCGCCGTCACGGTTATAACGACAAACGGAGTTCCAAGCACAGCATGAGCTAAGATCAACCCGGGCATCGTTTGTGATAATCCAATTTTAGAGTAGAAAAAAAACATTCCAGCCGCAGAAATAATTAGAGGCACAATCATCGGAGAAATAAGTACACCCATCACTAAGGGTCTATATGGCATATGAGATTGACTCAGTCCAAGTGCTGCTAAAGTACCCAAAACAGTTGCTATCACGGTTGAGGAAGTAGCTACAATGATACTATTTTTTGCTGAAAAAATCCATTGAGGGTTAGTTGCAATATCTTTATACCAACGGATCGAATACGCCTCTCTATCTAGAGACATCATACCTTCGGTAAAGGTAAAATAAGGTTCGGCATTGAAAGACAAAGGTATGATAACAAGTATCGGTGCAATCAGAAATAAGAATACACAGGCACAAAATATCAGAAAACTGTAGTGGCTTATTTTTCCACCAAGTCCAGTGTAGGGAGGAAATGCCATCGGCCTATCCTAACTTCATGTTATCGATGCCTACAATTTTATTGTAAAGCCAGTAGAGACTGAGCACCGCAAATAACAAAATAGTTCCCAAAGCGGCCGCAAGTCCCCAATTTAGAGAAGACTTCATATGATACGCTATAAAATTACTAATTAATTGTCCCGATTGTCCTCCTACTAATGCGGGAGTTATGTAATAGCCGATTGATAAGATAAAAACGAGCAAACAGCCTGCACCAATCCCTGGTACTGTTTGGGGAACATACACGCGCGCAAATGCTCTTAGAGGAGAGGCACCTAAAGACCTTGCAGCTTTCATATAAGACGGCGATATAGTTTTCATAACGCTGTATAGTGGCAGTATCATAAAAGGTAGTAAAATTTGTGTCATCGCCACTAGGGTACCTGTTTGATTATATACCATCTGGATGCGTGAACCATCATCAATTATCCCAAGCCAGACTATAATATCGTTAACCACCCCGTTTCTCTGAAGCAGAACAATCCAAGAGGTCGTTCGCACAAGCAGCGACGTCCAAAATGGCAACAAAACCATCACCATCAATATATTGCTTACTCGCAAAGGAAGAGTGGCCAGCAAATACGAAACGGGAAACGCAAGCAACAGGCAGGTTAATGTAACCACTAAGCTAATCCATAATGTTCTTAGAAAAATTTTTACATAAATCTGCCTATCCTCAGGTTGCGCAATAATGCTACCCTCTGGTCCCATTTTGAGATCTAACGCTGCAAGATATTGGACCCCCGTATATCTGTCCCCAATTCTTTTGATGGTATCCCAGGTATTTGTTTCGCCCCAGCGTTTATCAAACTTTATCAAGGCTTCCTTGTAGCGAGTACCCTTATATTTTTTTATTTTTCGTACCGTTTTATTTATGGCACTCCTCATACCACTTGTCTCAAAATTAAGACGGGCCGCGACTTTCCCTATTGTTCTATTTTTTTTCGCAATTAACAGTTCTTTAGCGAGTGTCTCAAACACTTCCGCTTTTGGAAGTTCCTTACCCTTCCATAAAGTCAGCTTTTCAATCGTTTTAGGCAAATACGTTGATACTACCGGGTTATCTACGCTTCGGAATAACATATCAAAAATAGGAAGCACAAATGAAACAGAGACAAAAGCAAGCAAAGGCAAAACAAACATCAGTGCCTTAAAACGACGTCCGCGTTCAGCTTTTTTTAAGCTTTGCTTCAGTGGAAGCCCATCGGCGGTAGAGGTTAATGAGGATTTGGTCAATTTATTTAAAGTTCTATCAAAAAGAATAAGGCGGGGCTTTGACACCCCGCCCTATTTTACCAAAGTTACTTAGCGAGCCAAGAGTTGAAACGTTCATTCAATTCATCGCCGTTATCTGCCCAAAACTCAGCATTTGCAAGCACCGCTGTTTTAAAATTATTCGGTGCCGTAGGCATATGAGGCATCATTTTAACACCTGATGTTGCATGGGTTGAAATCAGTTTAATAGATGACTTTCTAGTTGGACCATAAGAAATCCAACTAGCCTGGTTTGCCAATTGCTCGGTGGCTGTAGCAAAACCGACAAAGCGCTTCGCTTCGTTTAGGCGCGGAGTCCCTTTAATGATTGCGAAAAGGTCAAAATCAAATAGTTGTTTATCCCAAACTATTTCAAAGTTTTTCTTCTCTTGGACGGCTGCATTGAAAATGCGACCATTGTACGCAGACGTCATAACAACTTCACCATCCGCTAGCATCTGAGGAGGTTGTGCACCTGCTTCCCACCAAAGAACGTGATCTTTAATGCTGCTAAGTTTTGCAAATGCTCGGTCTTGGCCTGCTTTTGTCTCAAGGACCTTGTAAACATCATTATGCGAAACGCCATCCGCCATCAATGCCCATTCTAAATTCACTTTAGCACCTTTACGAAGTCCGCGCTTACCAGGGAACTTTTTTACATCAAAAAAGTCGTTTAAGCTCGTTGGTTTGGAGCCAGAATACTTGTCCGCGTCATAAGCATAAATAGTTGACCAAACAATTGAGCCGACGGCGCATTCAGTGAGCGCTCCCGGAATGAAATCTTTTTCGGCTGTAACGCCATTAGCACCTTTGGGTAGCGACTTTGAAGAAATTGTCTCAAATAACCCATCATCACAGCCTCGAACAGCATCAGACACCTCAACATCTATGACATCCCAGGTAACTTTACCTGACTCAACCTGAGCCCTAACCTCGGCTAAACCGCCGTTGTAATCCTCTGACTGTATTTTTGTTCCAAATTTTTCTGTATATGGTTTATGATATGCTTCCAATTGACTTTTGGTATAAGCGCCACCCCAGGAAACAACAGTTAACGCATCCGCAGCTAACGCTGACCCGGCTCCAAAGGTTAAGAGGCTAAATATAACCGCACTACTTTTTATTGGGAGGTTCATTTTTATTCTCCTTACATTGTTGCCGATAATATCGGCGGTTAGAAGATGTCGATATAAGTCAGCCTACAAATAAGTATCAGGCTGCACCCCACTACTTTCTCAACATCAATAATATCAGTTACAATTTCTCACACATCCAATGCTCTGCAATCTTCAATATGCCAGCCAACTTTCACATCGTCACCTTCTGCTAAAGTTAAATTAGGCTGCGTGTTAGGAACTTTAACGATAAATTCATCATTTGCGCAAACATTCATTCGGCAACGAATGTGATCACCCAAATAAATTAGTTCAACAATTTTTGCGTTAAAGTTGTTCGCACAGTCATCTTTTTTAGGGTTAAGAATTACTCTCTCCGGCCTTAAGGATAGACTGCACACCGACCCAACCTTTTCCTTTTGAACGTTTAATGCGGAGATTGACTCACCTGCAACCTCGACAAAACAAGTGTCATTTTCTATTGCTTTTATCTTTCCTAAAAGCCGATTGTTCTCACCTATGAATTCAGCAACAAAAGCATTTTCCGGCCGCTCATATAGTTCTGCTGGCGCAGCTAATTGTTGTATAACACCGTCGTTGAAGACCGCTATTCTATCGGACATTGTAAGCGCCTCAGATTGATCGTGTGTCACATAAACAACTGTCATCCCGAGGTTCTCATGAATATGCTTAATCTCATATTGCATTTGTTCTCGTAAGTTTTTATCTAAAGCTCCTAGAGGCTCATCCATTAAAACCAGCTCTGGCTCAAAAACCAGGGCCCTAGCCAACGCCACACGCTGCTGTTGACCTCCCGATAATTGCGCAGGTCGTCTGAAAGAAAATTGACCCAATTCGACCATATCTAACGCATTTTTAACTTTTTTTTCTATGTCAACTCCCGACATTCCTCTTACTTCTAAAGGAAAAGCCAAGTTTTCAAAAACGGTCATGTGGGGAAACAATGCGTAATTTTGAAAAACCATCCCGATACCTCTTTTGTGAGGCGGGACATTATTTAATTCTACGTTGCCAAGCATTACCTTACCATGCGTAGGGGTCTCAAACCCGGCAATCATCATCAAACACGTTGTTTTTCCGGATCCAGAAGGCCCGAGCATAGTTAGAAACTCACCAGACTTTATCTTAAGATTGAGGTTTTTAACTACAAGTTCTTCGCCATCATAAGTCTTTTGGACATTTATAAACTCAACCAGGTGATCTGTATCAGCCTTCATTTTTATCAGTCCCCGTCCATTCGCAGTCGAGAGTTATATTTAAAAACCCACCCTACAAAAAGGAACCCTAAGCAACGACTAACGGACTGTAAAGCATAACAAGACTTCTTTTTTATTTGCATAGTCAGCTAGCCCGTTTAGTTTATTAAACATAGAGTGCTGGGCTATGATGAGGATAGATAAAATGAGAGATCAATCGCGTGTAGTAATTATAGGAGGCGGTGTCGTCGGCGTAAGTGCTCTCTATCATTTTGCAAAACTAGGTTGGTCAGATGCCGTATTATTAGAAAGGACGGAATTAACTGCTGGCTCGACCTGGCATGCCGCTGGTCTTTTGCCTCTATTTAATATGAGTTATTCAGTCGGTCAGCTTCACCAATATTCTGTTGAGCTATATAAAACTTTGGAAACTGAAACTGGCCAGGCGGTTGGGATGCACACTAACGGGAATCTTCGCCTCGCACGAAACCCCGAAAGAATGGACGAGTATCGGAATTACCAATGCACTGCAGAGACTATCGGCGTTGAGTCTCATTTGATCGACGTATCAGCAATCAAAAAACTTTGGCCTTTAGCTAACATGGATGGCCTGATAGGAGCTCTTTGGCATCCGACTGATGGTCATATCGCCCCTGTGGATGTCACAATGGCGTTAGCACAAGGTGCACGAAAATTAGGTGCAGAAATCAATCAGCAGACGCAGGTTAATGGAATAGATCGTACTTCTAGTCGCGAGTGGATCGTTAAAACCAACAAAGGCGACATTAAATGCGAGCATGTCGTTTGCTGTACTGGGAATTATGCAATCTCGACTGCCAAGATGGTCGGCTTACAAATACCGGTCATTCCTGTTGAGCATCAATACATAGTGACCGATATTGATCCAGAACTTCAAAAATACCGGGAAGCGGGTAATAGTGAACTCCCAGTTTTGAGAGAATCTGATTCCTCATATTATCTACGAGAAGAAAGAATGGGATGGATTCTCGGTCCATACGAGAAAGGAGCCCCAGCCTGTTTTATCAATGGTGTTCCGGAAACATTTGAGAAAGATCTCTTTCCTGGGGAGCTTGAGAGGTTAATGCCACACCTAGAGGCCGCTATGCATCGTGTACCATCTTTTGAGACCGCCGGAATAAAAGATATAATTAATGGTCCAATATCTTATACTCCAGACGGGAATCCTATGGTTGGCCCAGCTTTTGGCTTGGAAAACTTCTGGATCTCCGAAGGACATAGCTTTGGAGTCACAGCAGCGGGTGGAGCCGGCTGGCAATTAGCTGAATGGGTAGTCAATGGCGAGCCCAGTGTGGATATGCTTGGGGTAGACCCCAGACGGTTTGGCGTTGTTTCAAAAAATTTCGCAAAGATAAAGAATGAAGAAGCATATTCACACGTTTTTGTAAATCACTTCCCAATGGAAGAGCGAGCGGAGGGCCGTCCAGCAAAGACTACCCCCGTTTACGATAGACTAGATAAGGCAGGTGCCGTTTGGGGTGCTAGGTTTGGTTGGGAGCGTCCAAATTGGTTTGCACCACAAAATGTGAGGCGTAGAGATAACTATTCATTCAGAAGGTCAAACTGGTTTGAGCATGTTGGTAATGAAGTTCGCGCCACTCGTGAAAACGTTGGTTTGATAGAACTGTCCTCTTTTTCTAAATTTGAGATAGAGGGACGGTCTGCAAGAGAATATATCGATAAGCTTGTTGCCAATAATATTCCGAAAAACGTGGGTGCTTTAAGTCTAGTTCACGCTTTGAATCCATCTGGCTCTATTCGATCGGAATTTACTATTACTCGTCTCCCTGATGGTATCCTAGGAGAGAAATTCTTTGTGGTTGGTCCAGGCGCAGCACATAATATTGACTTAGATTTCCTGCAGAAGTCTCTGCCTAAAGACGGTTCTGTTCACCTTTCTGATAAAACTAATCAATATGGCGTTTTTGTATTAGCAGGACCGAATGCGCGCTCCGTTTTACAAAAGATCGCAGATGCTGATATCTCCAACGAGTCCTTCAAATGGCTTTCTATGCAGGAAATTCCAATTGGGTTTTGTCCAAAAGTGCGAGCGATGCGTGTGAATTTTGTTGGCTCTTTAGGTTGGGAACTGCACCATCCCATCGAATATCAATTGCAACTTTTCGAGGCACTGCAGGACGCAGGCGCAGAGTTTGAGATTAAAAATGTAGGAATGCGGGCTATGGATTCAATGAGGTTAGAAAAATCTTACCGATTATGGGGGACTGATTTAAATGCAGAAAATTCAGCACTTGAGGCCAATCTTCACCGATTTATTAAATTAAACAAAGGAGAATTCACGGGAAGACAGGCCTTAGTCGAGCAGCAGGAACAAAGCGTACCCAATAAATTCTGCACGATAGAGATAGAAGCGAATGACGCCGATTCTTTTGGGAATGAACCTATAATCATAGACGGTAAAGTAGTGGGTAGGGGTACGTCCGGAGGTTATGGACATTTTATTCGCAAATCTTTGATGTTAGGATATATAGAAAGCGGTCACGCTAACATCGGTCAGGAATGTCAAGTGAGACTTCTTGACAAACTTTTACCAGCAAAAATTATCGCTGAGAGTCCCTACGATCCAGAGAACATTGCCCTGAAGGCGTAGTGAGGTATGACGCACCGAGCCATTGCAGTTTAATTATTATTGTTCGCATATTTGCCCCTTGTAATGTTTGGTGTAAAATAGGATTCTTAAGAAATAATACTTTTTGTGACTAATGAAAGAACTGTGAGATTTAAATGGATGCAGTATCAAATGTAATGGCAGGCAAACGCGGCCTTGTTATGGGAGTAGCGAATGAACGTTCCATCGCCTGGGGCATTGCCAAAACTGCTGCAGAGCATGGGGCGAAGTTAGCATTCACTTACCAAGGTGAAGCACTTTTAAAAAGATTAGAACCATTAGCACAATCAGTTGGTTCAGATACGATTATGCAATGCGATGTGACGGAAGATAGAAGTATTGAGGAAGCGTTTGCGTTAATAAGGAAAAAATGGGGGAAATTAGATTTCCTAGTTCACGCAATCGCTTACTCAGACAAAGAAGAATTAAAAGGCGAGTATGTTAACACTACAAGAGATAATTTTTTAAGAACACTTGATATATCGTGCTATTCTTTTACGTCCGTGGCCAAGCATGCAGCCGATTTAATGGAAAATGGAGGAAGCCTTCTCACGCTCAGCTATTATGGGTCTGAACGCGTAATGCCGCATTACAATGTAATGGGCGTAGCAAAAGCAGCGCTAGAGGCTAGCGTTCGATATCTGGCCGTTGATTTAGGCGCGCAAGGAATCCGCGTTAATGGGTTGTCGGCTGGTCCGATGAAGACACTAGCCGCTTCTGGGATAGGTGATTTTCGTTATATTTTAAAGTGGAATCAATATAACTCGCCTTTAAAGAGAAATG
The DNA here is from genome assembly GCA_003284265.1 of SAR116 cluster bacterium AG-313-A07. Taxonomy (GTDB): domain Bacteria; phylum Pseudomonadota; class Alphaproteobacteria; order Thalassobaculales; family Thalassobaculaceae; genus UBA7326. The sequence goes on along the minus strand of QBVV01000004.1, from coordinate 63,873 downwards.
TAACTCTTGGTGATGTTGGCGGGGCTGCAATGTATTTACTAAGTGATTTAGCGAGCGGGGTTTCTGGTGAGATCCATCACGTCGATTGTGGTTACAATATTGTAGGCATGAAAGCAGTAGATGCACCCGACATATCAGTCGTATAGGCGTCTATGGGAAATTCAAAATGACAAGTAATAGTTTTGGGCGGTTATTTAGATTCACCACATGGGGTGAAAGCCATGGGCCGGCTATAGGGTGCGTAATAGACGGAGTACCCCCATTAATACCACTCACCGAGGCTGATATACAAATTTATTTAGATAAACGCAAACCTGGTCAATCTCGTTTCACAACCCAACGACAAGAGCCAGATACAGTAAGGATTTTATCAGGCGTTTTTGAAGGTAAAACCACAGGAACATCAATTAGCCTAGTGATCGAAAACCAAGATCAGCGGTCCAAGGATTATGGAGATATCAAGGATAAATTTCGTCCTGGTCACGCTGATTATACTTATGAGAAAAAATATGGCATTAGAGACTATCGTGGAGGAGGAAGATCCTCAGCAAGGGAAACAGCGATGCGCGTCGCTGCTGGAGCAATAGCTCACAAAATACTATCATCTAGAGCAGAAAAAAATATAAAAATAAGAGGTGCACTCGTTCAAATTGGCCCCCATAAAATAAATAGAGAAAATTGGGACTGGTCGGAAACTCAACGTAATCCTTTTTGGTCACCTGACCAAGATGCAGCTTCCAAATGGTCAACTTTTTTAGATGATGTCCGAAAATCTGGTTCATCAGCCGGCGCGATAATAGAAATCGTCGCGACAGACGTCCCAATTGGTCTTGGTGAACCTATTTATGGAAAAATAGATAGTGATTTAGCCAGTGCAATGATGTCAATAAATGCAGTTAAGGCAGTTGAAATTGGGGATGGGTTTAATATTGTATCGACTCCTGGGAACGAGGCATCTGACGAGATGCGAATAATTAATGGAGAGCCCAGGTTTTTAACCAATACGGCTGGAGGAATCCTCGGAGGAATAACGACAGGCGAACCAATTATTGTTAGGTTTGCAGTGAAACCGACAAGTTCAATACTTTCACCACGAAAATCAATAGATAGATTTGGTTCGGAAATTGAGGTTATAACAAAAGGAAGACATGATCCCTGCGTGGGTATTAGAGCAGTTCCGGTAGGAGAAGCAATGATGGCTTGTGTCTTAGCCGATCATATTTTGCGATTTAAAGCACAATGTGACACTTAACTTGAAGAGATGTGTAAATGTGAACGAATGATTGTCAAGATAGGCCTATAAACTCCATTATTGGAACTATTCATGGTAAGATATTTTAAATATTTTTTACTCCTTTTATTGTTCGGTTTTCATTTATCCGCCTCCGTATCCTTTTCATTAGCGGAAGAAAAAGAGGATGACGAGTTAACACAAGAAAGGAAAGCTAAGGAAAAAGAACAGAAAAAAAGAGATAAAAAATTTAATGAGGAAAAAGTGTATAAATTCATGGTCGGACGTGATGTTCTGCCATTACCTATGTTCTATATTTCGTTATATGTTAATGGCCGACTTGTAGAGGGAAAGCTTCGCGTCGCGGTGCAGACAAGCAGCCCTGCTGCACGAAGGTCGTTAAATGTAGAAAAAAATGCCTTGAGAGGTATAATTTATCCATTGGCCATAAGAATGTGGGAGAATGGTCGTCCTACCACTGAAGATATTAGAAACTTTAAAGCCGACGCTACTGCGCAACTGAAAACAAGATTTGATGATTTAGTAAAAGAAGTTTTTATAGAATCAATTTTATAAATATTTACAAAATTTTATCTTTTTTCGAACATGCCACCAGAAATTCACGGTTACCACGAACTCCTGGGATGGGTGACTCAATAGAACCCAAAACCCTCCATCCTTGACGAGCATCGAGCCATAGCGAAACACTTTTTAAAATAGAGCGCCTGAGCTTATCGTCACGAACAACGCCTTTTTTGCCTACGTGTCCTGGTCCCACTTCAAACTGAGGCTTCACTAGACAAATTAGGATACCACCCTCTTTAACCAATCTCATGGGAACAGGGAGTATTTTTGCAAGAGAAATAAAGCTCACATCACAAACTAATATATCAATTGGGTCAGGGATCAAAGTGACACTCAAATTTCTCGCATCAGTTTTTTCCAGATTTATGACCATTTCTTTAGCGCGAAGTTTATTCGCTAACTGTCCACTCCCAACATCAACCGCATAGCTTTTACTTGCCCCGCTGGCAATTAAAACATCTGTAAAGCCACCTGTCGATGCACCGAGGTCAAGACACACGAAGCCGGTAACATCTATTTGAAAAAAGTCTAATGCAGCCGCTAACTTTTGTCCTCCGCGAGATACCCAAGGATGAATCTCACTCGTAACGACAACATCTGCAGTTTCTTGAAATAGTGCAGACGCTTTCGAGATAACATCTCCATCACAAGTTACAAGCTTAGCATCAATGAGCGCCTTTGCCTGAGTTCGCGATTGCGATAGACCTTTACGAACGAGCAGTTGATCTATTCGATAAAGTTCTCCAGTCATGTAAATACTTTGCTCAATCAACGCAAAAAATGGTTCGATAACGGTTTAAAAAATGAGACCCGCTCAAGCACTAACAGGTTTCATTTCATCCTTATGACCTAATGCTAATAAAGCTGTTTTGACTATATGCCCTGCGTCTAAACCAGCTTCCTTATACTGCATTTCGGGCGAATTATGATCTAGAAAACGGTCTGGCAAACACATAGTGCGCACCTTTAAGGTCCCGTCTAATAACCCTTTATTTGTTAAAAAGTCTAAAACATGGCTAGAAAAACCACCTACCGAACCCTCCTCAATTATTATCAATATATCATGGGAAGAAGCGAGCTCATGGATCAACTGCTGATCAATAGGTTTGGCAAATCTAGCATCGGCAACCGTTATCATGAGACCACGTGTAGCGAGATCATCGGCAGCTAACAAACTCTCCGACAAACGCCCGCCAAGAGATAATATGGCTACGGTATTACCCTCTCGTAAAACCCTACCTTTTCCTATCTCTAAAGGAACGCCCTTAACTGGGAGATCAATGCCGATCCCTTCACCTCTCGGATATCGGACAGCTGATGGCCGGTCGTTTATACCCGCAGCCGTCGCAACCATATGCATTAAATCCGCTTCATCTGCGGCAGCCATAACGACGAACCCCGGCAAACAAGATAAATAAGTTAGATCGAACGATCCTGCATGCGTTGCTCCATCAGCACCAACTAATCCAGCCCTATCAATCCCAAACCTGACAGGTAATCCCTGAATAGCAACATCGTGAACTACTTGATCAAAGGCTCGTTGCAAAAACGTGGAATAAATTGTTACAAACGGTTTTAGTCCTTCAGTAGCCATACCAGCAGCAAATGTGACAGCGTGCTGCTCTGCTATGCCAACGTCAAACGTTCTTTCGGAGAATTTCTCAGCGAACTTGTTAATCCCCGTCCCAGAAGGCATAGCTGCTGTGATAGCAACTATAGAGCTATCATCAGCTGCTTCAGCTATTAATGCAGTAGCATAAACGTCAGTATAGGTAGGAGCATTAGCTTTGGGTTTAGTTTGGGTTCCCGTTAACAGATCAAATTTTTGAACAGCGTGATATTTCTCAACCGATTGCTCTCCAAAAGGATGTCCACGCCCCTTTTCTGTCACCACGTGAAGGAGTACCGGCTTATCTTGGGTTGCATCACGAATATTTTCTAACACTGGCAATAAATGATCCATGTTGTGCCCGTCAACGGGTCCAATATAATAAAACCCTAGCTCCTCGAATAACGTGCCACCTGTCACCAGTCCCCGCGCGTACTCCTCCGCCCTTTTAGCGGTAACCTCTACTTGTTTAGGAAAGCGTTGTGCAATTTGTTTCACAAGTTCCCTTATATTCCTATATGGTTTTGAGCTTATGAGTTGGGAAAGATACGCACTCATAGCCCCTACAGCAGGAGCTATGGACATATCGTTATCATTTAAAATAACTAACAATCGTGAGTTAGCGGTCCCAGCATTATTCATCGCTTCATAGGCCATGCCAGCACTCATCGCACCATCACCAATGACCGCTATAACGTGATTAGTATTACCCATTAAATCACGCGCTACAGACATTCCAAGCCCCGCGGAAATAGAGGTAGAACTATGTGCTGCGCCAAATGGATCATACTCACTTTCTGATCTTTTGGTAAAACCAGAAAGGCCATTTCTTTGCCGTAACGTCCTTATACTATCCCGACGACCCGTAATGACTTTATGAGGATATGCCTGGTGGCCCACATCCCATATTAATCGGTCTATGGGAGTATTGTAAACGTAATGTAACGCTACCGTCAGTTCAACTACACCGAGGCCAGCACCCAAATGCCCACCCGTAACTGAGACGGCGTTTATCACCTCTTGCCGCAGCTCATCAGCTAATTTTTGCAACTTATCTGACGATAATTTCCGTAAATCCTCGGGAACTCTAATCTCATCTAGTAATGGCGTCAGACTTTGATCCATTATTAACCCTTTTAATTCGTTCTTTTTAATACATAACGCGCCAGATCCCTCAAGGCTTGCGCTTCTTCATCCCAGTTATCAAGCATAATCACTGCTTCTTCAATTAAAATTTCCGCCTTATTGCGAGCTCGATCCGCTCCTAGCACAGAAACAAACGTAACTTTATTGGCATTTTCATCTTGACCAGTAGGTTTTCCAACCTCTGATGGATCCCCCTCTAGATCTAGCAAATCATCTGCTATTTGAAAGGCCAACCCAAATCTTTCCGCATATTTTCTAAGATTATCTTCTTCAGTGGAAGAGGCCCCTGATAAAATCGCTCCAGCTCTAGCGCTAAAGGCAAACATCTCACCAGTCTTTAAATTCTGCAATCTAGTTATCTGATCGAATGACAAAGAAGTGGTTTCACCAATTAAATCCATCATTTGGCCTGCCACCATTCCTGCTACCCCGGAAGCAGAAGCCAATGCGTTAACCAACCGACAACGGATACCAGGTTCGGGGTGTGTTTCCTCCGAGGCAAGGGTTTCAAAAGCAAGTGCTTGGAGCGCATCACCTGCCAATATAGCCGTCGCCTCACCAAATTTGATATGACAGCTCGGCTTTCCTCTTCTTGTGTCGCTATTATCCATAGCAGGCAAATCGTCATGTATGAGCGAATAACTATGCAAAAATTCAACGGCTGCCGCCACTCTCAAAGCGTATAATTCCTCGACATTGAATAGACGGGCCGATTGGAGAACCATAAAAGAACGTAGTCTCTTCCCTCCGCCAAGGCAGCTGTATCGAATAGCTTCAAGGAGCGGGGCTTCTATACCCTGTGGACGAGGCAAGTATCTCTCCATTACCGTTTCAACTTTTGCAGCAGAGGCATCTAACAGGTCTTTGAGGTGATTTTTTGTCATTGATTATGGTTTAAAATACGACCTGTTTTATTCAAAGTTGGAGACTTCTGGTTTATTTCCACTCTCTGGTAATCTAATTTCTTCTACCTTCATTCTTGCTTCATCTAGTTTCGTTTGACAATGTCTCTTCAGTTCGGACCCTCTCTGATAAGCTTTTATCGCTTCGTCTAAAGAACCTTGTCCACTTTCTAATCGGTCAACTATAGCTTCTAGTTCCGCAAGAGATTCCTCAAAACTTACATTTTCTAACGATTTATTCTCCTCTACCAATTTATGCCTCCTAAAACGACCTACGTAAAAAATCTAAAATCTAAAAGCTAAACTGACATGAGTTCGCGCACATGTACAGATACGGAACTGCTCAAAGCTTCAAGATTATACCCACCTTCTAATACAGAAACCAACCGCCCATCTGAGTATTTTTCAGCAATTGATAATAATTCCGAGGTAACCCATGAAAAATCATCCTCATTTAAATTTAAACTAGCGAGAGGATCATCAGCGTGGGCGTCAAAGCCAGCAGAAACAATCAATAAATCAGGACTGAATTTTCTCAACCCAGGGAAAATAAGCTCATTAAAAGCTGTTCTGAATTCGGAACTGCCAGAGCCAGCCAAAAGTGGGGCATTTATAATGTTATTATGTTCTCCGATCTCAGATATAGCGCCTGTCCCAGGAAATAACGGCATTTGATGAGTTGATGCATATAAAAGGTTAGGTTGCGACCAGAACATTTCTTGCGTTCCATTACCATGATGAACATCGAAATCAACAACTGCCACTCTATCAACCTTAAATTTTTCTTGAGCGTATGCAGCACCAATAGCTGCATTATTAAACAAACAAAACCCCATAGCCTTCTCTGTCTCGGCGTGATGTCCTGGTGGACGGACAGCACAAAAAGCGTTTTTAGTATTTTCCGTCATTAATGCATCAATAGCAGCGCAAACCGAGCCACACCCTCTCATAGCCGCTTCACTTGATCCATGGGATAATGACGTGTCCGCATCCAAATATAGAAGTTCATTATCTGGAACGGCCCTAATAATCTCTTCGATATATTGTTCAGAGTGCATCAATGCTATTTGATCAACAGTTCCCAATGGTGCATCTCTTCTCTCTAAATCTTTGAATGTATCGTCTGCAAATAAAGCCTCCAATACCTTCAATCGCGATGGGTTTTCTGGATGCCCTGCAGCAACTTCATGTAGAAGGCAAGATTGATGTGTGAATAATATCGTCATAAGCGCCTATTATATTTATTAGCTATTAAAGTGAAAACCTCAAAGGATCTGCACATTTATAGTATTGGACGACAATATTTTTGTCGCATACAAATTTTATCTTAAAAAATGCCACATAAAGCTTCGTTTGAGCCGCAAACTAACACCGTGTTAACATTTAGTAGATCTAGTTATGAATAATAATTGCATGAAAAGAATTGCATAGAAAGACTTGTAAAACTAAGAAGAATGTATATTTCCTGAATTACCATTTGGTTGGTCGACCATTGGCTACAAGATTGGTTTGGATTTCCATATGATTAGAAAACGAGAAATCAACTTAGTATTGATTTCTAATATTTTTGGACTGTTATTACTACCGTTTCTACTTTCTGTAGGCGCCGCTCAACAACGAGTCAGTGCCGTTGGTGTCGATCAAGTGATATCAGAGCCTCTTCTTCAAACAATGCCTGTTCTTGGACGATTTATAGCAAAAGAGTCAGGTATTGTTGCAACGAGAATAGCAGAACGTGTCCATAAAATGTATGTACAAGTTGGAGACCGGGTAAAAAAAGATGATTTATTAGTAAAACTGGCGTCAGATCGCCTCGATAACCAAATACAACTTTTGCAAGCTAATTTAAAAATTGTGAAGACTCAGCTGGCAAAAGAAACAGTAAATTACAGAAAAATGGAGCAGACGCACAAGCGAATTCTGGCACTAAGGACTTCAGCAGCATTTCGAAAAGACAGAGAAGAAGATAGTGAGCGGGATTTAGAAATTTCTGCAGAAATGGTGAATCGTGCTCGCGCAGATATTGACCAGTCAAAAGCTAGTCTGAAAGCAGGGCAAATTTCTCTTCAAGACACGTACATTAGAGCCCCCTACCCCGGGGTAGTAATAAAACGGCATACTTTACCCGGAAATTATGTACGAGTTGGTGATCCCATAATAACTATTTTTAATGATACTGACCTCGAGATAGAGGCAGACGTACCATCAATACGAGCACTGGCACTAAAAACGAATACAAAAGTAACTGCGAAGTTCCAAAATGGGATTACTTTTAACACGATAATACGAGCTATCATCCCGCAAGAAAATTCACTGACCCGAGCTGTTGCAATAAGGCTGAGTATTAAAGATGAACAATTCCAAAACGGTCTTCTTGGTAATCAGTCTGTGACACTTAAACTCCCCATTGGAAACCCTGACGATGTTACGACTGTCCATAAAGACGCCGTCTTGGTTAAAGATGGGAAGAAGATTGTTTTTATATTTCGCAAAGGAACTGCAAATATTCAACCAATTAAGTTAGGGCGGGCGATTGGAAATCGATTTGAAGTACTTTCCGGATTAAAAGTTGGAGATCTTGTAGTGGTGCGGGGCAATGAGCGGTTAAGACCAGGAGAACCTATCAAACCGAATGGGGTGAGGTAGACCCATGGACCGCTTGATTTCGGTTTCGATAATACGCCCAATAGCCGTAATAGCAGCCGTTCTAATGATTGTAATGTTTGGCGGTGTTGCGCTGCAAAGCATTCCTATTCAATTAACGCCGGATGTTAATCAACCAGTAATCACTATTACAACGCAATGGCCAGGTGCAGCACCTGCGGAAGTTGAACGAGAGATTGTAAACAGACAGGAAAAACAACTTAAAGGTATAGAGGGCATTGAGTCTATTGTCAGTAAATCTGAAACGGGTAGAGCCCGCGTAACACTTGAATTTGGTGTCGGCCAAGATATGACAAAAGCGCTCTTGCTGGTTTCAAATAGGTTGGACCGTGTGGGCAACTATCCAACCGAAGTTGACGAGCCTACACTCAATACGGCTGGATCAGAAGACAATGCCATAGCTTGGTTAATATTGAGGAAATTAACTGAGAATAATTCAGAAATACATGGTTACTATGACTTAGCTAAAGATTTCATTAAAGATCGCCTCGAGCGAGTAAACGGGATCTCGGAGGTGCGGGTCTATGGCGGTGCTGAACGGGAGATGCAAGTCATCACAAATCCCGAAAGCCTTGCACAATACAAGTTAACAATTCCCGATGTCGTTAAAGCTCTGCAAAGTGCAAATGCCTCCGTATCAGCTGGTGCTATAGACGAGGGGAAAAGACGTTATGTTGTTCGGACCGAGGGTGATTTCAGCTCAGTCAAAGCCGTCAATGAAGTTGTATTGAGATCCGTAATGGATCCTGCATCGGGACGTATTACAAGAATTAAAATCAGTGATGTGGCTAATGTAGTGTTCGGTTACAAGCAACCCGTTTCGAGAATTCGTATGATGAGTGAACCGGCCATCGCATTACCGGTATATCGAGAGACTGGAGCCAATGTAATCGAGATTATGAAGGGTATTCGGCAGGCTGTTGTTGAATTGAACGACAATGAATTACTGCCAGAAAAGATATTCCTAACACAAGTTTATGACGAAACAACCTACATCGACTCCGCAATTAATCTGGTTCAACAAAATATCTATATAGGCGGAACATTAGCCGCCATAGTACTTCTTCTATTCTTGAGGAGTGGTTCGGCTACCCTTGTTGTGTCTCTTGCCATACCTGTGTCTGTGATAGGGTCTTTTGTAGCAATGGCTGCGCTCGGTAGATCTATCAACGTAATATCTTTAGCAGGTTTGGCATTTGCGGTAGGGATGGTTGTAGACGCAGCGATAGTTGTTTTAGAAAATATATTTAGATTGAGACAAAACGGCTTACCTATAAAACAGGCCGCGTTCGATGGAGCAAATCAAGTCTGGGGTGCAGTACTAGTGTCTGCCCTGACAACGGTTATGGTTTTCATACCAATACTTGTGATGCAACTGGAGGTAGGTCAACTATTTAGAGATATAGCCGTTGCTATATCCGTTTCGGTCTTATTGTCTTTGTTGGTTTCTATTACAGTGATTCCTGCTTTATCAAGTAAACTTTTATCTGGAGACCTCAGAGAAACTGTGGAAGGTCGCAAACTACCTTTTTTGGATCTATTCGCTCGCTCGTTCGTAGCGGCTATTTTGAATTTCACAAAGCGTGTTATTTCCAGCCGCACCAGAGCTGCAGGAGTAGTGCTTATTGTCGTTTTACTCTCGGGAATTGTTACGACACTTTTACTCCCAAAATTAGATTATTTACCAGATGGGAACCGCAATCTCGTCATTGGCTATATTCTTCCCCCGTCTGGATATAATCTTCCTACAATGACGAAAATTGCCGGAAAACTAGAAGATGCAACGAAGAAATTGTGGGATCCTGAGGGCAGTCAAACCGAAGACGAAAATGGCGTCCCTACTATGGAACGATTTTTCTTCGCCGCTTTTCGCGCCAATGCTATTATTGGAGCAGTTGCGGTTGACCCAACTCGAGTTGACGAACTCATACCAATATTGGAACGATCTCTTTACAGTGAACCAAAAACATATGGAATAATGAGAAAACGATCCATTTTTGGTCGTGGCATTGGGGGCTCACGTTCAGTAGATCTGGATGTCTCCGGCGGCACGCTAGAAGAAATAATCAGTATCGCTCAGCGGGCTGCCGGAAAACTAGAAAAAATTATGCCTAGGAAAGAGGGAACCAGAATGCGACCCAGACCATCCCTTAGTCTGGGGTCTCCAGAAATAAGGGTTACTCCTAATAGGGTTAACTTAGCGGATAATGGAGTATCTACCAGGGCTTTAGGTCAAACTTTAGACGCCTTTAACGACGGTTTACGCGTAGCTGAAATCACGGTAGATGGAAAACGTATCGACCTCACGTTGCGAGGACCCAAACATCATATCGAAGCAACCCAAGATATTAACAACCTTCCTGTTGTGACTGAGAATGGCCAAATTGTACCCGCGAGTTCTTTATCAACTATCGATGTCACTACAGGCCCATCGGAAATACGACATAGAGAACAGCTAAGAACGATAACGCTACAGATTAATCCACCCGCGAATATGCCACTCGAAGTAGCCATGAAAAATATCCAAATAGGCGTTATCGATGAGCTTAGAAAAGAATCAGTTCCCAACACAGTTAAGCTTCGATTATCAGGGACTGCAGATAAATTGACGGAAACGTGGGATGAAATGGTTGTTGATCTTTTTATGGCACTCATAATTGTTTATCTTGTAATGGCGGTGCTATTCGAAAGTTTTTTCTATCCACTTATCATTATCCTATCAGTGCCGTTAGCTACTGCAGGAGGCGTTATTGGGTTAGTATTACTTGGACAATTTCAACAACAAAACCTTGATATGCTAACCCTTCTCGGTTTTGTTATATTAATTGGCATTGTCGTCAATAATGCAATCCTGTTAGTTCACCAGACATTACACCATTTACGCACAGACAATTTAGCGATTTCGGATGCTATATTGGAAGCTACTAAAAACCGTATTAGACCGATCTTCATGTCAACTTTGACAAGCGTTTTAGGAATGTTACCCCTAGTTGTTTTTCCTGGAGCAGGTGCTGAATTATACCGTGGTTTGGGCTCCGTCGTAATCGGGGGTCTAGCGCTTTCTGCAGTGTTAACTTTGATTATTATTCCACCACTACTATCCTTATTTTTATCGATAATTGAAAGAAGAAGCTTATCGAAAACAAAACTGGAAAACGTCCCATAAGTTGCATACGGGAATAAAAGTATTGAGGCCCAAATCCAACTATTTAAGCCCCGGGAAACTATTGATTGGGGTTTTCAAGTATGAAACTCCATTTTCACTGGGATCCGGTAACTTTCCAGCTCTCATATTGATCTGAATTGCAGGAATAATCATCCCGGGCAGGTTAAGTTGAGCGTCTCTTGTCTCTCTCATCCTAACAAACTCATCAAGGTTTATCCCATCCGCAACATGGATATTAGATTGTTTCTCCGCAGCAATAGTGGTTTCCCAAGCTATAGGACGTCCACCTGGTCCATAATCGTGCCCCACAAATACACGTGTTTCATCAGGAAGAGAAACCAATTTTTTGGCCGATGCGTATAGGTCGCTCGCACTTCCTCCCGGAAAGTCGCAACGAGCTGTTCCAAAGTCCGGCATAAAGATACTATCTCCGACAAATAATGAATTACCTATTAAGTAGCTCATACAGGCAGGGGTATGGCCAGGTGTAGATATCGCTCTTGCCTCTAACTCCCCTATCCGGATTATTTCATCTGGAGATATCAAATAATCAAATTGTGAACCATCACAAGGAAAAAGCTTATCCTCATCATAAATTGAAGCGAAGGTTTTCTGCACCTCTTTGATTCGGCCACCGATTGCTATTTTGCCACCTAATTTTGCTTTGAAATATTGAGCATCGGAGACATGGTCTGCATGAACGTGCGTTTCAATAATCCATTCTAGATTATAATTACAAGATCTGATTTTTTTTACTATCTCATCGCTAAAACCGTGGGCCATTTTTCCCGTGGAAATATCGTAATCGGCTACTGGATCAATCAAAGCAACTGATTCTGTTACTTCGTCCACCACTAAGTAGCTAATTGTCGATGAAGATTCATGGAGAAATGCAGTCACAATAGGGTCATTTTTTTTCAATTATTTACTCCAAACTCAATCCATTAATAAGCCTTTATAGTACCGACCTTATTAGAATAAAATGCAAAGTAATTTTTTATAATTACCGCTTCGTCAAATGGGTCTGAGTAGCTCCAAACAGCATTTTCCGCATTTTTGTCACAAACTTTCATATTCCAATATGATGCTTTTCCTTTAAACGGACAGTATGTGGAATACTTTGTACTTTCCATGAATTCAAAAAACAAACCATCCCTCGGAACATACATTACGGGAGCATAATTTTCTTCCTCAAGCAGAATGAACCTATTACTTGACGCGACTATTTTGTTATTAAAAATAACCTCTATTTTTCGTTCTATAGTTTTATAATTGAGGGTCCTGCCAGGGTATTTCAAAAAACCTGGCGCCGGGTTGAACAATGACATCTTTCCACACACCTTAAACGTTAATAGCCACGAACTAACAATTAAAATAAGAACCGGATAATTACCAATCCGCAATACTATGGGATTAATTATTTTAGGATTGGCATTTTCCACCTAACTAAAATTATTACCTCCCATACGACGTATTTGCGGTTTGTTTGGAGCAATTTCTAAATCTTCATCCAATATTGCAAATTCTGGCAGATTATAGGCCTTTAACGATCTGTAATGCGCATCAATATCCTCAAAAAATAAATCCTTTGTTATAGCATTCACTAATCTTGGCACTGCAAATTTCATAGCATTAATTGAGGAACCGCTTGGCCCAAAACTCATAGTCGTACCAAATGTAAATAAATGAATATTTTTCAACCAAGATGCGGTACCCGGTTTTTTCTCTAGAAATTCAAATCCATGTCCCAGGTAAGGGTAATTTAAAAGCAACGAATCTTTATCTTCGTCAGGATTTTGATACCTATCTTTCCATAAAGCAATTAAGTCTGCATGTTGTCTCAACTCCGCCCGCCTTGATAAATCTATTATAAAACCAGTGCCAAATATCAAAAAATCTGCAGTATATTGCCTCTTTGGGGTTTCAATAAGAATTTGTTTATCAAGAATGGAAAGGTCCTGCCAGGGGACCCCCGTCTCCAACTGGAACCCATCAAATTGATTCGCTCTCTCCCAAGTTTCTCGAGGAAACGCCTCCCTCAACCCCAGTAGGTAGCTCATAAACTTCCAGCGCCAATGATCATTAAGTTCTGAAAAATGTCGTAAAAATCCCGGAAAGGAAAGCCATTTGAAGGGTTGAATGCGCTGAAGCTCTGGACGTCGACAGAACACTTTGACTTCGGAGGCATCAGCAGCAAGGGCTGCGACAGCATTATCCATGGCAGATGCCCCAGCACCTAAAACTGCGACTCTTTTGCCCGCAAGCCTACTAAAATCGATATTTTCGCTAGCATGAGACCAATATCGTTTTGGAATATTCTCAGTAATCGACGGCGACCACCACTCCCCGGAAGACTCTATCCCAGTTGCAAGAACAATCTTACGCGTGAAAACCGTTTTAATTCTATTCGTTCGAAGACAACTTAACGTAACTTTTTGAATATCTTCATAAGGCTCGAAGGTATCTAACCTAACCCAGTTTTCCACTGGTAGTTGGAGAATACTTCTATACCAAACAAGATAGTCCATCCACATTCTCGTTGGAATTTTCCCCATGGCCTCCCACGAAGAAACACCAAATTGGGCTTCGTACCAAGCCTGAAAGGAAAGGCTTGGTATATTCAGATCTGGTCCATTCACTTCTTTAGGAGAGCGAAGTATCGGCATCCGGGCATAATTTATCCACGGCCCCTCTGCGCCTGGTTCAGCTTTATCGATGACAAGCACATTATTTACTCGTTCTCGCATTAACTGAAAGGCTATTGCCAGGCCACCCTGACCAGCACCCACAATTAAGACGTCTAAAACCCTCTCACCTTCTTTGGTAAACCTCTCTGGAACCCACTCATTTAGAGGATAGCCAATGATACTTAAATCGTGCTGTAAACGCTGCTCTAAGGCACCAAGTCCCAAAACCTTCATTGTTTTATTTCCTAACCCAAATTCGGCATCACTACAAATCAAGTGCTAAAGCGTGCCCACCCTGAATAGCAGTTAGTAGGTTTCTTGGCGATCGACAGTCTCCAATTCGATGCAAATTGATTGCCGATATTTCTGGAGCAAGGTCATCTGTCGATATTCTGGGAGTAGAGTAAACCACCAAATCTACTTCACTAATTTTAGTTTCAACCTGACTAAAGGGGTTTTTTAATACTAATTCACTCGATGAGAACCCAATAGTTTCTTGGGCTGGCCGTATATCAATATCAGCTGAATATAAGCGCCTGAACACACCTATCGCACTGCAATGATTGACATTACCGGCTAAACGGGGACGCGATGTTACAAGAACTACCTTATTAAAGTTTTTGGCTAATAAGTCAGCGACACCGTATGTGGGCGCACTAAAGTCTTCATCAATTAACACTACTTTTTTACCAGTATGTTGATCAAAATTGCTAACAAAGTCACGCGCAGAGATGACTTGGTCGCTATTAGTTAACCCTTTAGGTTCACGCTGAATAGATCCGGTGGCTAGAACCACCTCATCAGCACCAAATTCGTTAACGTCAGAACTTGTTGCCCTATGATTTAAAACATATTCAACACCATAAGTATTGCCTTGATAGACCTGGTAATTAATAATTTTCTCCATCTCAGACCTTCCTGGTAGAGTCGATTCTGCTATTAGACTGCCACCAAGACGGCGGGATCCACAAAATAACGTAACTCCATGACCACGAGCAGCTGCTACCCAAGCAGCCTCCAGACCGGCAGGCCCACCTCCTAAGACCAAGACCCGCTTCGCGAATTCAGCTGGTTTTAGTTTATAAAAAGCTTCATTTTCTTTTCCCAAGTAAGGGTTGTGGTGCTCTGTCAATGGCTTTCCAAGATGGATTTCCCCCCAAGCAAAGTTATCAAAAACGCAGGGTCTTATATTTTGTATATCACCTTGTCGCGCTTTTTTTGGCAGAGCCGGGTCACTAATAAGCGCTCTTGACATTCCCACAAGGTCACCGTTCCCTTTTGCTATAACGTCCTCTGCTACTGCCGGATCTCCTATCCTCCCCAAAGCCATAACCGGCACACCATTCGCCGCGTCTCGCATTCGCTTATGAAGGTCAATGAAATGCGCCTGTTTAAAATAAAGATCCGGCACATGATTCTCTAAACTGAGGCTAAAATTACCTTGGCCATAAGAGAAATAATCGAAATCATTTGTTGATGATAATAACTTGGTTATTCGCTCGGCTTCATCTGGATCTACGCCCTTTTCGACACCTTCGTCAGCTGGCATTTTCAAGCCAACTATGAAGTTTTTCCCGCAAGCCTCTTTGATTCCTTTCGCAATTATTCTAACAAAAAGCGTTCTTGATTCAGTATTGCCACCGAATTCATCATTACGATTGTTCGATGCCGCTGACAAAAATTGAGTTATTAGATAGCCGTGTGCGCCATGCAGTTCAACACCATCAAAACCACATTGAGCTAGACGTTTCGCAGTATCAATATACGCGTCCGCAACACGATAGACTTCATTCTTATCCATCACGTGTGGAACGGTTCCGCTATATGGGTCTGGTAAATTAGATACCCCTATAGGAGACTTAGTAGGATGCCATAATTGTTGACGCCCAGGATGCCAAAGTTGACCTATAATCATAGCCCCCTCTTTTTGAACATCCACCGCTATTACATGGAATGCATCTTCATTGGTTGTATCAAAACCAGTTACAGTCGATGACTGGGCGATAGCCTCGGGATCGACAGCGATAATTTCTGTAACTAATAAGGCTGCTCCACCTTTCGCACGTTCTATAAGAAAATTACGCCACTCATCCGTTATTTTATTCGCCCTAGCAAAATTAGTGACGGTAGCGCAAAGGCAAATTCGATTTTTTAAACGACGGCCAGCAATTTCGATTTCAGAAAATAGTTTTGGATAATGAACCAAATTATACTCCAAATTGTAGTAGATTGCAGCCTAAGCAAATAATAAAACCAAAAATACAAATATTGTATCAAACACCCTTTTTATTGAGGGCCTTTCAAACCAAATCGATTTAACAAAGATTTAGACCACAAATCTATTTGTTGATTATAAACTTCCCAACCCTTTACATGCGCCTGCCTGGGCTGAGCGCCCGGTCTATTTAAACGATGGGCACCATGCATTGTCCATCTATCAATCATATCACGCGTAATCTCCGGGTGAAATTGAGTTGCAATGGCGTTACTTCCATAAACAAATGCCTGATTTGGAAATTTATCGCCTTTAGCTAAAAGTTGCGCACCATTGGGAACATTAAACCCTTCCCTGTGCCATTGGTAGAAGATATCAGATTCAGCGAACCAATCTTGACCAATTTTTGTGGGATATACTTTGGTGAATCCAGACTCAATATGACCTAGTTCGTGAGGTGAAACTTTGGCTCCTAAAACCCTTGCGAGAAGCTGTCCTCCAAGGCAAAGCCCAAAAAATGGTATCTTCAACTTCAAAACATCTGGAATAAAATCAAGTTCTTTCTTTATACCCTCCATGTCGCAATTATTAGCGCTCATGGGCCCTCCAAACACTACAACAGCGGCATAGTTTTCTAAATTCTGAGGCAACGGATCGCCTATGCAAGGGCACCGTTTATCAAGATTGTATCCTAGATTTTCTAGCAAAACACCTATATGACCTGAAACAGATTTTTTTTGATGAACTATCAGTAGGACTGTATTTGGGTTACACGCATTCATTTTTGAAGTAGAAATTCCCTTCCGACCTTGACCCGTGCAACACCGTCATAATCTATAATATCCGCAGTCGCATAGGTTTCGCTCCAATTCTCAGGAAGATATGATCCCGTTCCGATAACGTCAACTGGTGCCTCTGCTAAAGCCATTACACGGCACTTTTCTGGTGAAAAACCACTTGAGCCTACGATCTTTGCATTATTATAACCTGCATCATCCAATGCTTCTCTCAAATGCCAAACAGCTGCGGCAGAAACACCAGTCCCGATTAAATGCCGGAGTTCTGTTTCGGAGCGATAGCCCCTAATTGCTTTTGTGGCATTTTTTTCTAGGACAGCATATGAGTTCGCCATATCCAATCCCTCCACGTAACGGCCACCATGCGTGTCCAGTCGTATAGAGAGTTTTCCAGAGTTTGTAAGTTCAGGGAATCTGTCACAAACAGCAAGAGCATCTGAGATCTCTTTTCCAAAATAATCTACAAGAACTGTTAGATTCACATCTGGGTGAGTTTCATGAAACATCTCTGCTGCTCGAACAGTCGACCCGGCATAACCGATCAAGGCGTGCGGCATTGTTCCGAATCCAATTTCTTGTCCAAAAAAATGGGCTGTATCGTCAGTCGCATTTCCAATAAAACCAATCGCGCCAACTTTGTTTTGAGCTTTACGTGAACCAACGCTGGCACCGTAGGCCATCAGTTCTCCCATTTCAGTGCCAGCACAATGCCTGGCATCCATCGCCAAAAAGGCCGATTTAGGGAGTTCAACACACATCACATAAGCGTTGTAAGCCGCCACGCAAGCCCCACCTAGCTTCTGCAAAAACTGGGTTTCCAAATCTACTAGATGGAAAAGTGACCCCGAGATATAAACAATCGGTTCCCCAGCGCCAACCCAAGCCCCCTCTTTATGACAAATTTTAATATTAAACTCCGTTTCCCGAGCCTTCGCCATTTCTTCTAGCCATTGCACGGCTAACTTTGGAGCACTGGTAACTGGGCGCCTCATGAATACTGCATAAGTGACGGTTGTATCCTTAAATCGGTGAACAATATCTTTTGTTCTCAAAAAATATTTATCGGCAAAACAGGCTACCGCTGCATCGTCTGGATGCTGAATTAAGCGCGGTATCTTTTTAGTATCTTTCAACACTGCATTTCCCGTTTATTCAATACGAATAACAACACCTTTAGAATACCCACTCCCAATTGTGGGCAAATTGAGGTTAAGATGCGGCTGCCATCTTTGTCGTTGACCGGTTCCCTCTATTTTCCTTAAGCATATCGGCAATTAGAAAAGCTAACTCCAGTGCCTGAGACGCATTCAGCCTTGGATCACAATGAGTGTGATATCTATCTGCCAATGACACCTCACTTATAGCTTGGGCTCCCCCTAGGCATTCTGTAACATCCTGACCCGTCATCTCAAAATGCACACCTCCAGCATAAGTCCCCTCCTCATTATGAATATCAAAAAATCCTCGAACTTCAGAGAGAATACGATCAAAAGGTCTAGTCTTATATCCATTAGATGACGTTATAGTATTACCATGCATCGGATCACAGGACCATACAACGGCCTTGCCTTCCCGTTGAACTGCACGAATCAAAGGACCTAATTTTTCTTGAACATTCTCGGATCCCATTCGGCAAATCAATGTTAATCTGCCAGGCTCGTTATCGGCATTCAGTTTGTCAATAAGTCGAATAAGCTCCTCTGGATCTAAACTTGGACCGCACTTCAAACCGATAGGGTTATTAATTCCTTGCATGTATTCAACATGTGCGCCGTCTGGTTGACGAGTCCTATCTCCGATCCAAATCATATGGGCAGAGGTGCTATACCACCCGCCATCATCAGTGATGGTATCCTGCCTAGTCATGGCTTCTTCATAACCAAGAAGAAGGGCCTCATGGGACGTGTAAAAGTCGGTTTCTCTAAGTTGCTGGATTGACTCAGCCGTCAAACCGCATGCTTTCATAAACCTGAGTGCTTCATCTAGCCGCCCTGCCAACTCCTCATAACGCTCTCCCTGAGGAGAATTGGAGACGAAGCCCAAAGTCCAACGATGAATCTCTTCGAGGTTCGCAAATCCACCTTGGGCGAATGCTCTTAAAAGATTTAAGGTCGACGCTGATTGATTATAAGCTTTTAATAATCGCTCAGGATCCGGCCTTCGCCCAATCTCATCAAAGTCGATAGAGTTAACAATATCTCCTCGATAACTTGGAAGCACTATTTCTCCTTGCTTCTCCACATCACTGGACCGCGGTTTAGCGAATTGGCCCGCCAGCCGACCAACTTTAACGACCGGCAAACCTCCGCCAAAAGTAAGAACAACCGCCATTTGCAATAATACTCTAAAAGTATCACGAATATTATTGGGAGAAAATTCGGCAAAGCTCTCGGCACAATCACCACCCTGTAATAGAAATCCCTCGCCATTTGCTACCCTTGCCAAACTACTTTTCAAGCGTTGGGCTTCTCCAACAAACACCAGTGGGGGAAAACTTGCTATCTCCTTCTCTACATCATTTAAATGTTCTAGATTTGGATATTCTGGCATTTGGAGGGCTGTTTTTTTTCTCCAAGAATCGGGGGTCCATGAATTAGACATTTAAAATTACTCCCGCAATATTGTAAATCGCAAGTAAGGTTCAACTTAAGTTAATTCGTTTTTATCAGCCGATTCGCATCAAGTGAAGTATTTCTGCATTAAAAATTAAAACTATTGGTAGGTATTAACTAGTTTTTGCAGTTTTATTCATTGGAAGTTATAGTTGATGTGAGTCGTCTGTCCACTATGATCCCATCCTTAACAACTTTTATATGATGGCACCTCAATCAATAAAGCCGAGAAGTGATTAAATCTTGTTTTCCCATGCTTTTATAAATTTTGCAGCAATATCAAAGAAAAAACTTCCCTCATCTAACAATTCCTCGTTAGAAGCATCTTCTACCAATGCTCCAGCAGGCGTGGTTTTGATTCTGATTGTAATTTGTCCGTTCGCCTTGGGTTATTTTTTATCATATTTGTTTAGGTCTACTAACGCTATCATAGCTCCGCAGCTCATTTCCGAGATTGGGCTCGACGCCAGTGATCTGGGGCTCCTTACAGCGATGTATTTCCTCACTTTTTCCCTTTTTCAGCTTCCCTTAGGTATACTTTTAGACAGATATGGCCCCAGACTAGTTCAAACTTTTCTTTTATTTTTTGCGGCATTAGGAGCCTTTTTATTTGCGCAAGCGGACACCATTGAAGGGTTAGCTGCCAGTCGTGGCTTGATAGGACTGGGCGTAGCCGGTTGCTTGATGGCATCAATAAAAGCCTCCACACTTTGGTTTGATCAAAAATATTGGCCTGTAATCAATGGAACTTTTCTTGCGGCAGGAGGCCTTGGCGCCGTTGCAGCGACAGCTCCCCTTGAAATAGCGTTAACATACACCGATTGGAGAACAATATTTCTCGTTCTCGCAATAATTACGATATTTATAGCACTTTTAATATTCCTTGTGGTGCCAGAAAAGAAACAGTCAAATTCTTTCCCAACTCTAAAAAAGCAAATACTCGAGCTCGGTATTATTTACAGGAATAATGAATTTTGGAGATGCGCTCCGTTGATTTCGGCAAGCTTAGGAACAAATATGGCTATCCAGGGATTATGGGCGGGACCTTGGTTACGAGATATAGCTGAGTTTGACCGAGATGTAGTAGCTAATTATCTCCTTCTTTTGGCAATAGCATTATCCGTCGGTTCATTAGCAACGGGTATAGTAGCGAGCTGGTTGGAACGGTTTGGTTTTTCACTAACAAAATTTTTCGGGCTTTCAACAATCCTCTTTATTAGCTGCCAAATTATTATAACATTAGAAATTGTGCCCTCATCAATCTGGCCGTGGATCGTTTTTGGTTTATTTGCAAACGCCGCTATGCTCGTGGTTGCTCACTTGACGCGTTTCTTCAAACGAGATTTATCTGGTCGGGTAATTACCGGGGTGAACGTTTTTGTCTTCGGAAGTGTTTTTCTTATCCAATATTTAATCGGAAAAATAATTAGTCTATTTCCAATGAAGGAAAATGGAGAATACCCATCTGAAGCCTATTTCGCTGCATTTGGAGCCGTAATATTAATTCAAAGCATTACCTTCATTTGGTTCATTTTACCCAAGCGGCGGGCATAAAATTCTAACTGTAACTATTTCAACCCTCACGGAATAATTTTTGATTATGAAACAATTTATAATGCCATTGCAGAAAAGGTGTAATATCTTGCGAACAGATAGAAAAAAATAGTAGGTTACCGGAAATGATTTTAAACCTATCGGAGAAATTTCCATGCCTGTAAATCCGAATTCACCAGAATCGAGAGATGTAGCATACCTAGTTCATCCTAATACAAATCTGCGAGCCCATGAAGAAAATGGCCCGATGATTATTGAGCGGGGTGAAGGGGTTTACGTTTGGGATAATGGAGGCAAACAATATATAGAAGGAATGGCTGGGCTTTGGTCAACCTCCTTAGGCTTTCAACACGAACGACTGGTTGCAGCTGCCACTAAACAGATGGAGACGCTCCCATACTATCATTTGTTTGGAGGAAAATCACACCTTCCTAGTATTGACCTTGGAGAAAAATTGATGGGCCTAGCCCCTGCCTCAGTCTCTAAGGTATTTTTCAATAACTCGGGGTCCGAAGCAAATGATACAGCGATCAAAATCATTTGGTACTACAACAATGCCCGCGGAAGACATCTTAAGAAAAAAATAATTGGACGCGTAAACGGCTACCATGGAATAACTCTAGCTGCGTCCAGCCTTACTGGCCGACCTATCAACCATGCAGGTTTTGATGTACCTCTTCAAAATTTTATTCACACCAATAATCCACATTATTATAAATTTGGAGAAGAAGGTGAAACGGAAGAAGACTTTGCAACGAGGATGGCGGACGACCTAGATAAAATGATCATTGATGAAGGTCCTGAGACAGTCGCGGCTTTTTTTGCAGAACCAATTATGGGTGCAGGCGGCGTTGTAACACCTCCAAAGACCTACTTCGAAAAAATTCAGGCTGTTCTCAAGAAACACGACGTTCTCTTTGTAGCAGACGAAGTCATTTGCGGCTTTATGCGGACTGGTAATTTTTGGGCTTGTGAAACATTTGACATTAAACCTGACATTTTAGTTTGCGCTAAAGCATTATCATCAAGCTACCTACCTATCTCCGGTACAATTATAAGCGACGATATCTACCAAGTCATTGCCGATGCGAGTGCCAAGCTTGGTGTTTTCGGTCACGGATATACTTATTCAGGGCATCCAGTCGCTGCGGCTGTTGCTCTGGAAACACTCAAAATTTATGAGGAAGAAGATATCCTTGGACATGTTCAAAGTGTCATGGGGCACTATCAAGAACGGCTTAGATCTTTTGCAGATCATCCGCTGGTCGGTGAAGTCCGGGGTGAAGGCCTGATAGGAGCCACCGAACTTGTTAAAAACAAGGAGACAAGAGAAGCATTCGCACCGGCAGAAAATGTTGGAGGGATAATCAGTGATTATTGTTTAAAACACGGTTTAATTCTCAGACCTGTCGGAGATGCAATGTGTTTTTGCCCACCACTAATCATAACAAATAGCGAAATAGACAACCTGTTCGACCGTTACTCAAAAGCGTTAGACGAAGGTTTAGATCATTTAACAAAAGAAGGTAAAGCCGTAGCCTAAAGCAAAAAGGCAACCAGTCTCAAAATTTAGCGTGGCCCAAAAGCCGCGCTAAATGATTAACTTTTTTACCCTAATTCCTTTAATCAGCATCCTCTAAAACTTTATCCGGATTGTTGTCGAACTCAAAAAACCTCGACGTCATTGCGCGTTGATTTTCATAGATCGAACCAGTGTGCTTGGCCGTTGGGTATGGCAATCGTATAGGTGTTTGAACAAGACGAGGCTCTAACGTTGAGACGCCAGCTATCATGCGGGATTCATATTCTTCCCAGGGCTCATTGAAACGCTGAAGGTCCCATGCATCCGCAGCAGCCACTTGGTATAATAGGAGAATTCTGTCCTTGCCTGATAGATTTTGCTCAGACCCATGAACAGCACGAACATGGTGAAAACTGCATGCACCAGCTTTACCAGTGACACGGGCTGCTTTTGAAAAGTCTAATGCACAATCATTGGGATTTATTGCGCCTGCAAAAGAACCGTCAGCGTGGTGATCGTATGTTGGCCCTTTATGAGATCCTGGCATTATCAACAGAGGGCCATTTTCTTCAGTCATATCGTCAAGCATCACCCCTATCGCTAATACGTCGTCATTTGTATGCGGATAGAATGCCCAGTCCTGATGCCATTCTACCGGCGACCCGAATGAAGCCGCCTTAATATTGATCTTACCGCCATGTAATCGCTGATTAACACCTATGAGCTTATTCATGATTGATATGACATTAGGATGCTCCACCATCTCCCGATAGAGAGGATGGACTTTGAATGGCTCCTTGATGCGTCTTACCCTAGGGTTTTCCGAGGTGTGTGCAGGCTCTAGGTCAAAAATATCATTATGATCACTCACTTCCCTCGATTTTTCTACAAGCTCCTCAACCACGGCTCGCATAGCCTCCACTTCAGCCATGCTGTATACATCGTCCACAACGATATATCCGTTTTCATGATAAAAATGTGCATCCTTATCGCTTATCATTGACAACTCCTATACATGAATAATGATCAATCATCCCCGTTCTTAGTATTCGAGCTTTGCTCCAAGTTTCTTAAAGCTTCTCTTTTCTTTCGCTGGCGTTTTATTCGAAAATCCGTCCAGACATACATCAACAAGCCGACAGCAATGCCATAACCTGCATAAAGAATAAAATTCTCAAGTGTGACAGGCGGGCCCGGAACAATATAACCAAAATGCTGAGTAATCATTAATAAAACAGTTAAGGAAACAGCATTAATTATTGCTCTACCTTTTGGAGTTTCCATCCATCTGAGTTCACGTTCATCGTTATCATTACCGTTAGCCATAGAAACCTCTTAGAGTTGATTGTACTTAGTTCACGATAAAAACGAGAAATATTCAATACTATTTCTATTATTTCGCAAATAATACCAAGACTACGATTCCAATCGCTACCAAAGACATGCCTATGAGTTCTTGTCTTGTTGGTTTCTCGCCAAACAAAAGAATTGATAACAATAAAGCGAATATAAATTCGATCTGCGCTAATGCCTTAACATATGTTATCCGTTGTATGGTCATAGCTGTAAACCAGCCTATCGAACCGAGCGCGCTCGTAAAACCGACAAAAATGCTGGGGCGCCACAATTTTAAAATCGCATTAAATTGCCCTGGCTGTTTTATTAAAATATAAAAGCCCAGCCCAATGGTTTGAAAACTGATTACAACAACCAATGTAATTGCGGCAGTCAACAAGAAGTTATCATCTTTAAACGATAGGCTGGCTTCCCGAATAAAAAACGAACCAAGAGCGAACCCTAATCCACTCAGTAAACCAATCCCAGCCGAAGCATCAAAAAAATTTTTGAGCGAATTTAGCGTTCCAATATTGAATTTAACAACACTGATAATGATTACACCTGATACTGAAATAAATATTGCAACCCAACCCATAAGCGATACAGATTCATCAAAAAAAAACGTCCCTATAAACGCTGCAATCAGCACCTCTGTTCTAACGTAGGTCGATCCAATTGCAAAGTTCCTAAGCCTAAACAAAAGAATAAGAAACGCGGTTCCAGACAACTGACATAGTGCAGCTAACGCGCACGGCAATAAGAAGTTTTGATTGAGCATATCAAATTTAAAGGATGAAAAGTCTGTTACGATAAGTAAATAAAGAAGCGCGAATGGCAGTCCAAAAACAAACCGTATCCAAGTAGCTGAAAGCGCAGATAAATGTCCGCTAAGATACTTTTGTCCCGCATTTCTTGCCGTTTGCAATGCTGCTGCGACTAATACTATTGCTATCCACAAGTGCTCCATTACCAGCAATCAGATCTTCATCTGAAAATCAAATGGCGCGTTCATATTTTTTAGCTAAAATTCTAATTCTATCTTGGAAATGTGGCCTAATTCGTGAGCTCCAGGGTGTATCGATTGCAGTTGACCAGTCGTCGGTCTTTGTAACGTCGGGTTTTGTCAGATGATAAATAGCAACATATCGATGAGTGCCTTCATTGGATTTATAACGTCTCGCGGAAAGAACTCCAGGAACCGTTAATAGCGCAGGTATATGTTCTTCGGTGTACCATGAATTAAAATCATTCTCGTTTTCATTAGCGACGTTTATTGCCACCATCAAAAGACCACCAGCTTTATCAGGGGCAGGTTCTTCCCCCGGTAGAATTTGTGTCCCTTCAAAACGAAGAATGCGCTTGCATTTTCCAGTAACCCTTTTAGACCACGGAGATAAATTATCATAGGCGATAGCATTATAATCCCGACCTCTCAAAACCTCGATTGCATCTAAATCATAGGTCGCTATTGCCTGTTTGGAATTTTCTACTCCTATCCAGCGCTCACAACTACCAAAACCCGGGACTGCCTCCCGTTCGGGAATATGTTCTAAATCATACCAATCATGGAATTCATCTTGATAAGCATCCGTAAAATCAAAAGATGCTATTAGTAACCCTTTAGCCATCCTCGAACTCCTTTTATCTTCCGCGATTCAGCCACAACGTATAAAACTTTGCGCCCCCCTCAAGCCCTTCTACACAATCTGAGTTTTCGGACTCCCGCTCCTGGACGGTGATTCGGCATCATCAAAAGGCAATCATTATAGGGTGTTTTAATTTCTAGATCACCATCATTAGCGATAACCGTACCTGCATCAGAAATGATCTCCATCCCAACAA
The DNA here is from genome assembly GCA_003284265.1 of SAR116 cluster bacterium AG-313-A07. Lineage (GTDB taxonomy): Bacteria > Pseudomonadota > Alphaproteobacteria > Thalassobaculales > Thalassobaculaceae > UBA7326. The sequence goes on along the minus strand of QBVV01000004.1, from coordinate 38,003 downwards.
ATGCCTCCACAAATTTAAAATCATCAGTAACTGCAGTGATGCCATCCGTTACATCCCACATTTCTGCAGTGGCTGGTTTCCTTCCCTGCTCTGACAAATGGCCGTCAACAAACTCAAGACCCACTATTCTGCTCGCACGCAAAAAGTGAAGCGCTGTATCTAATGCGGCAATTTCAGTACCTGCGGCCCAGTGCTGTCCTGCTTCGACTAACAAAGCAACCTTATTGTTCATATCGTCATTGAAAGGGGTATATTCTATCAACCTTTTCCCAATTATATGACCTGAACCACACATAATATGTGCCGGAAAATTTACGTCTCTAGTAAAGTCTCTCTCTTTTTTTAGTCCATTACAAATCATCAATGGTTTGGAATAAGTACCCATTGAATGGATGTCTAATAACAAATCTACTGTATCAAAAACTGGTCGCAACTCCCGTGCCCGGCGCAGCTCCGCTGTAACTTCTAATCCTTCAAGTCGATCTTCGGTCCATACTCTGTTAAAATCTTCATCAACAAATCTGGACAACCCAGGGTTTTCTGGATCAAAATTTGAATAAGCAAGGTGATTTACAAACCCTAAAGTGAGTTTGCCATGCGTAGGCCTAACATTCGCTTTAAATAGATAATCAAGTGCTATCGCCCCGCAGACCTCGTTTCCGTGTGTTATCGCATTTATCATGACGTGCGGCCCAGGCTTACCGCTGTCGAAGGAAGTGACAAAATCGACCCCAATATTACCTTTTCTATAATGTTCAATATCGGGTGCAATGAGTTCTACGGGGTAAAATTCCTCGGGCATCAAAACCATCCTAACTATTAGAGTTTCAACTTCACGTTATACCAAGTACTGTTGTCTAAACAATCTTTCAAGGCCCTTGGTTTTTTTAATTCTAAGTCACCACACAAACGAAAACGAATGCTAGTCAAACATATTATGAACCAACCTCTGATAAGGTATATCGGACTAATAAGCATTAGTACCGGTGTTATGATTGGGCCACTCGATACGTCTGTCAATATAGCATTTCCGCATATTGTTTCAGATTTTGATCAGCCCATGAAAATGACACAATGGGTGGTAATTTGTTATGTTTTGACCTACGCGAGTTTGATGCTGGTTTTTGGAAAATTAGGAGACTTGTATGGGCAACGCAGAATTTTTTGCCTTGGTCTTATGGCAAGCATTTTTGCTCTAGCGTTAATATCACTATCAGATAGCTTTAATTCATTATTATTCTTTCGCTTCCTCCAAGGCGTAGGCATAGGATTGGTGACAAGCGTAGCGCCAGCCATGATGATCTCCCTATACCCCGATGAGAAACGTTCCCATGCAGTAGGTTTATTCACATTATTTTTTGCCCTTGGTGGGCTGTTAGGACCAATCATAGGGGGCGTATTAATCGATTTATTTGATTGGAGGGCCGTCTTTTGGTTCAGAATTCCAATAGCTTTTTTATCGTTGATACTTATCGTGGCTACGCCCAAGCAACCGATAGAGTCAAAACGAACGAACTTTGACTGGATTGGGGCAATCAGCTTAGTATTTTTCTTAGTGGCGTGTCTGTTAACAATAAATCAATTACACAATATTGGCGACGAGAAAGCATGGCTTTTATTGCTTTATGCCAGTATAGCCATATTGTTTATTTATATCTTCGTGCGCCAAGAGCGACGGATTGAAGACCCGATCCTTAATCTTACAATGTTCAGAAATGTGAATTTTGTAGTTATTAATATTGCAAGTTGTCTTCTCTATTCAGCAACTTTTTCTGTCATCTTGATAATTCCGTTTTTCCTGTACAAAAGCGCTAATATTTCAACTAATGAGGCTGGATTGATTCTATCTATTGGATTTATTGGAACAAGCATCGCTGGCCTAATATCAGGAAAGTTAATTGGCAAGTTCAAGTCGAATCACATGAGCTTTTCCGGAATTCTCATAACGGGTATTGGTTTATGTTTGATTGGGTACGCTGACCCCTCTGTAAATCTGCACTGGATGATCCCAGCCATCTTCTTACAAGGTATAGGAACCGGTCTGTTTCAGTCATCTTACCTTTTTACTGTCACCGGATTACTACCGGTTAGTCAACGCGGCGTAAGTGGCAGTATCGTTATGCTTACAAGAACTATAGGAGTGGTATCTGGGGTCTCCCTGCTTACCTTGGGGTTTGCTTGGCTAAATCAAATCAATCATGAAACAGGTCTTCATTCAGAAGAAATTTTTAATAAAAGTTTCCAGCACATCTTTATACTTGCAGGTAGCGTGCTATTGTTGTTTCTTCTGGCAACAATGACTAGACCAACAATTTGGTTTGGTAAACGTTTAAAATAAACTTACAACTAAAATAAATTGACTCAGTTGGAGCTGGTAAATGAATAACTCGGACCTCATCGTAAAATGTCTTCAACAGGCAGGTGTCACGCATGGATTTGGAATTCCAAGCGGAAATGTTTTACCTTTGATCGAGTCAATGAGATTGGGCGGAATGGAATTTGTCCTAACTGCGCACGAGGGATCAGCATCATTTGCAGCTGATGTCATGGGAAGAATGACAGGAAAACCTGGTTTTTGCATCGCAACACTGGGACCAGGAGCGACCAATCTAGCAACAGGCGTCGGCAGTGCATACCTGGACAGATCGCCGATGATCGCAATCACATGTAACCTTAATACTCCCCAGTTAGGGCGCCGAATTCAAATGTGGATTGACCATCATGCTCTTTTTGCGCCTATAACAAAAGCTTCCTTTGCTGCCACTCATGATAACGTAGCTGAAATAATGCAAAAGGCACTGACAATTGCGCTAACAGAACCGATGGGTCCTGTTCACATAGATCTGCCCGAGGATGTGTCGTTGGCACCGGCAAAAGATGACGTTGTAAGATCTATTAAAATAGAGCTAACGCCGGAAGAAACCAACGAGAATAATTTAAACAACACTAACTCTCTAATATCCGAGGCTGAACGTCCACTTGTTGTTTTAGGCTCATCTGCTATGCGAATGCAAAAGCCAGAACTTTTAAAGGCATTCGTGGAACATCATGAAATACCTTTTTTAACCTCGACAATGGCGAAAGGTATGATTGATGAAGACCACCGATTGAGCATCGGCTGCATAGAGAGAGGCAGACGCCAAATCCAACGCAAATTCATACAATCTGCTGATTTAATTATAGGTTTAGGATTTGATACAATCGAAGTTGAATATGAAGCCTGGATCGGAAACACACCATTGCTATCGATTGACATTGAAGATCCTGATATCGCTGAATCAGTTAATCTTGTCGGAACTATGACGGGCAACATCACTGCGTCACTCGAATACTTACTGCGGCAAAAGAAAACGCAGAACAAATGGACCAAAGAAGAGTTGGCCGCGCATGTAAGTGAATTCAATAAGGCTTTGCGCCCAGCTTCAAAAAACTTCACGCCTCATCGAGCGATTGATATTGTGCGAGAAACTGTGCCTAAAAATGGAATTATTAGTTACGATGTTGGTGCACACACACATCAAATCGCCAGCCAGTGGAAGGCACATGATCCTAAAACCTGTCATGTGACTAATGGATGGTCATCTATGGGAATAGGCCTGCCCGGTGCTATCGCAGCTAAAATTGCTCGTCCCGATCTTCCTGTGATTTGTTTGATTGGGGACGGCTGTTTTCAAATGACCGTCGGTGAATTAGCAACCGCGAGACGACAGAGGCTCGCTATTCCAGTTGTGGTACTAGATGATCGCTGGCTTTCTCTAATACAAATCAAACAGGAAAAACGTCAATATGCTCAATATGGGTCACAAGTAGAAATGGATCATTACGAAGACCCGCCAGCACATTATTTTGGGGTGCCTGCGATTGGCGTGCGCGACGAGGCTGGGTTAAAGGAAGAGCTTGAAAAAGCACTCAAAGCAGATGGGCCAACTGTTATAGAAGCGGTCGTCGATGCAAGTCATTATCTAGAAACTGTTTTTGATTAATCACACATAAAGGTCACCATCACCCAACGCTGACCTTTAGTTACGGGAAGAGCTTCATGCAGTAAGCTACAGGAAAAAATTACACCGGCTCCTGCAGCCGGAAGATATTTGTGTTTGCCATATTCTGGAAACCATAACTCTCCTCCCTCATATCCCTCATTGAGGTTCAATGACATCGCAAACCTTCGTTTTTGCGTTTGACGGAGATTATCCCTATGTGGAGCAAAAAAATCTTCCCTATCATCCGAATACGATAATACAGTGAAAGCTTCAAATCTCAGGCGTTGTTCAAAATTGAACGCTTTTTCTAATTCTGGCGCAATTCTGGGGCCAATTGTACTTGCTATCTCGCGAAACAAGTCCGGGTTTCTTACAACATGCTCTCTATTTTTTTTTATAGATGCGTCAGGAGCGTTACTTTTTCCATCATTTACCTGACCTTCTTGATGATCTTTTTTCCAATTTTTTATAAGACGACTGCAAAGGTCTAGATCTATGAGGTTGTTCATCAATAACGCAGGTGCTCCGTATTGAAGAGTTGTGGCAGAGGGTTGCGGCGCATCAAGAAGACGCTTTAACGCGTTAATAGAGGCATGTATATCTTGTTTGGGGTCACTTATTGGGAATTGCACTAGAACCCTTTGATTGGGATCAAGTACCAGTAATTTCAAGTTATGGTTTTTCGCATCTGAGCCGGATAATAATAAATCACTCAATCTCCCCTCTTTGTCTTCAAATATTATAGAGGATGATAAGTTTTCTTTAACTTTAGAAATATTGTCGGTTACACCAAAAACCTGACCTCCAAAGCCATTGATCACTTCCATACACGAACGGAGTTCAGTAAAACAATCATTAATAGCTGCTGCCGGCCCGCGAGCGACCAATAAAATAATTACACCGCCATTTAACTCGAAATAAAAAATTCGTTTTAGACCATCTTTGGATGGTAATTGAAAGTTTGGAATTCTATCGCCTATCCTTAATGACATAACCTAGCATACCTTTATTAATCTTAATTATATCAACGATATATTAATTTAAGCAAAAATCCTAAAACCAAGCTTAATTTTATCCGCATTTAATAAAAAACTGTCTATAAAAAATAGATACAATATACACTAATTTAAGGTGTCAGAATTGTTTTAAATTAAATGAGGATGGTTGAATGCCCAAACTTCTTACTAAGGAACAGATCGCCACATACCAAAACGATGGGCTTCTTTTTCCAATCAAAGTCATGACCGAGAAAGAAGCAGGTGAATTACAAACCAGACTAGAACAATACGAGAGGGATAGTGGCGGTCCCATCCAAAAGGAATGGCGGCATAAGGTGCATCTTTTATTCACTTGGGCAAATGAAATAATTCGAAATCCAAAAATATTAGATGCTGTAGAAGATTTAATTGGTCCCAATATAATGTGCTGGACAACAAATTTTTTTATTAAGGAAGCACATGATCCCAGTTTTGTCTCTTGGCATCAGGACTCAACATATTGGGGGTTAGAACCAGCAGATGTTGTTACTGCTTGGTTTGCTATGTCTGACGCACCAGTAGAAAGCGGCGCCATGAAATTTTTATTGGGCAGCCACAAATGGGAACAAATAGAACATACTGATACATTTAATAGTGATAACTTACTTACTAGGGGACAAGAAATCTCTATAGATATAAATGAAGATGATGGTGTCTACGCCCCTCTCAAAGCAGGAGAAATATCCCTACACCATATCCGAGCCGCACACGGGTCCGCACCAAACACCACAACCTACCGACGCATAGGACTGGCTATCAGATATATTCCGACATACGTTAAGCAAATAAAAATACGAGATTCCGCGATGTTAGTTCGGGGGACTGATACGTATTCTAACTTTGATTTAGAATCAGAACCAGCCGATGATCTGTCATTCGAAGCTTTAGCAGCACACAAAGATGCAACGGAAAGACAGATAGCAACTTACTATGAAGGCACTGAAAAAGATGAATTTAGGCCTTGAGTTATTGTATGAACACCGTCTAAGCTTTCAGGTCATTTCACTGATGCCTTTTACTTAAGTCTTTAACCGTTATGACAGTTGAGTGATTATGAATAAATAGGAGAAAACTATGAAAATTGAGAAAATACTCTCCCATCAACCCAAAGTCTTGTCAGACGCACAACGCAATTCTTATTTCAAAGATGGTTACCTTGTACTGGAAAAGTTTATAAGCGACGAGTGGTTAGACCGTTTATGGAAAGTGACAAATGAATTTATCGACGAAAGCCGCACTTATAAAAAATCAGATTCGAAGTTTGATTTAGATGCAGGCCATAAATACGATAATCCGCGGCTCCGCAGACTAACAAGCCCAGTGTCACATCACGAAGCATATTGGGAATTTGCCAGCAAGGGCCCCATCGTCGACGTGGCCGAAGATCTACTTGGACCTGATGTTATCTTTCACCATTCCAAATTAAACTTTAAATGGTCAGGGGGCGGAGAAGAAGTAAAGTGGCACCAAGATATCCCATTTTATCCCCACACTAATTACTCAGTCCTAGCCATTGGTCTGTATATGAGTGATGTTGATGATGAAATGGGACCGATGGGAGCGATTCCAGGAAGTCAGAATGGTCCTATTTATAGCCATTATAATGAAAAAGACGAATGGGTAGGAGCAATGCAAGATAAAGACGCCGCCAAACTTCCAGTGGGTAAAACTGGATGGATGAAAGGCAAAGCCGGAACGATCACCATTCATCATTGCCGGACAGTTCACGCTTCCATGCCAAATAATTCGAGTAGATCGAGACCCTTATTAATCAATGCATATTCAGCAGCAGATGCCTTAACAGTTACGGCTCATCCTGCACCCTGCAAACAGGCACTGAATTTGGTTCGAGGACGCCCGGCGCGCTACGCCGAGTTTGACTCAGATCCGTGCCCGCTTCCTCCTGACTGGTCCGGAGGGTATGATTCTATTTTCTCTGCCCAACAGGAGGAAGGAGAAACGGCGACCGTCTAAGCCGCTATTTGCTCGCATCTATAACTTATCACGTTGGGCAATTTCTGCTGCAGTCGAGAGTATATTGCGTGCCTGTTTCAGGTGGGGCATGTCGAGCATTTTCCCCTCTAAACCAACAACACCGAGGCCTGGGTTTTCTTCAAACACTGCTACAACTTTTTTTGCGTAAGTTATTTCATCTTCGGAAGGTGTAAATGTCTTATTTATCACAGATGATTGTGCGGGATGGATCGCTATTTTCCCGATAAAACCTGATTTCCGGTCATTATAACAATCGGTCTCTAAGCCATCCATATCTTTATAATTTACATAAACCACCCCAACGGGTTGAACATCTACCGCTCTTGCTGCCGCCAGACATAGTGATTTGGCCAAAAGGTATGGATCATCATAGCCCCCAGAAGTTGGATGCATATTATCACTAGCCCCCAGTGATGCAGATAAATCCTCCGCACCCCACGTGATAGCAGTCATACGGTCCGTTACACCTTCCAAATAAGTATGAAAACTCAAAATAGAAGCTGCTGTTTCGGTTGCCACTACAAGTATTTTTGTAGAACCTTGCTCCAAGCCCTCTCGTGCTTCCAATGCGGAAAGATAATTGGCCAGTGTATTTACATCCGCTGCTGAGTAAACTTTTGGCAAACAAATTCCGTCTGGAGCCCCTGGCATAATTGCTGCTAAATCCGGCAAGGATAATTCGGTGTCCAACGGATTAATGCGAACCCAGAGTTGCTGGCGCGATCTATCTCCACGATCGATTAGATAATCCCGTACCATCTGCCGCGCCAATTCTTGCCGATCATCCGAAACTGAATCTTCTAAATCCAATATCAAAGCATCTGCTGGATTATCTCGGGCTTTCTCCAGCTTACGCTCAGAATCTCCGGGTACAAATAACCATGACCTTATAATCATAACGGCGTCTTCATCATAAATGCTGTACGCACACAAAAAGCCACCTCTTCGTCACGCTGATTGAATCCGTAATGCTCGAAAATTACCAATCCCGCATTCGGTCGCGATTTTGACTCTCGCTTCTCTCTTACTTTTGTAACAGACCTTATTGTGTCTCCATGGAAAACGGGATTTGCAAACCGCGTATCAGTCATACCCAAATTACCCAGAGTGGTGCCTAAAGTAGTATCGCCAACCGAAACCCCGATCACTAATCCCAAAGTGAAAAGGCTATTAACAATACGTTGGCCATATTCCGTACCTTTACAAAATTCCTCATCCAGATGAAGCGGTTGTGGATTATGTGTCATGGCGCAAAACAGCAGATTATCCGACTCGGTGACGGTTCGTGTTAAAGAATGCTTAAACTCCATTCCTATATCAAATTGTTCGTAATAAAGTCCTGTCATTTATAAATCCTCAGTTTAATTTTGGGTGTTTCAGTCTGTTTTCTATTAAATAATAGTGTAGCTGATGCAACTCGTAAAATTGCATCAGCGTTTAAATATAAGCCTTCAATGTTCATAATTAATTAATTAATTAATTAATTAATTATGTTATTTAATCTTTTATAAACCAGATCACTAACCTCTATCTCGTTTTCCTCTAATCTTTGACGACGAACTCGTGCCGACCGTTCAAAAGGCATCCTGACCGCCTGACCGCCACTAACGGGTCGAGCACTTCGAACATATTCTGCATATGCGGCTACCTTGCGCTTATATTCAGGTTCAGGCATTAATAGATCAGGTTTCAGCGTAATGATTAGAAAACCAAACCTCGCCAAGTCTGGAGGCTCGACGGGCGAACCTGCCAATATACCCAGCATTTGTACGATCATTCCAAGTCCTGCACCTTTGTGTCCTCCCCATGGTGTAAAAGCTCCTCCCAATGCTGCTTCCGGGTCTTGGGTAGGATTACCCGCAGCATCAAAGGCTAGTCCATCTCCAATTTCCTTCCCAAGACGACGAGCTAACATTACTTCGGCATGCATAATAGAAGAAGTTCCAATATCCCAGATCACTGGGTCTCCCTCACTCGGAAAACCAAAACAAATAGGATTGGTTCCAAACCTTCCATCAACCGCCCCGTGAGGCGCCACCCATGGAGTGGCATTGGAGGCAATAATAGTGATCATTCCTCGTGCGGCTGCAATTTCTGCAAAGTACGATAGCATTCCAGTATACCATGTCTCATTGGCACCCACTAAAGATATTCCCGACACGCTTGCTTTTTCGATAGCTATTTCTGTTGCTTTTAAGGCGACCACGTAGCCTAAATTGTCGTGCCCATTCAGTCTGGCAGATACTGGGGTTTCATGAATTGTCTCAACTAACCTCTCCGGAGTTTCTGTTCGATCCAATCTTTCTGTAATACTTACAATTCTAGCTAAACCGCCATAGGCTAATCCACGTAATTCACAATCTATGATATGGTCACCTATTATCTTTGCATATTCTTCATTGTGGCCATATTTTTTCATAACCTCCACGACTAAATTCAGAGCATCTTCGATTGATAACTTCATGCGGTCTCCTTTGTGACTAATTTAAGAAGTGATTAAAAGCAAAATTACATTGTCATTTTAACCCATTTTTTGAGCCGAAAAGATCGAATTATAACCCTCTTTTTCCCAATTTGGAGGCACCGGACACGGCCTAGGATCCAGGTGCGCAATTCGTGCTGGTGACCCGCGGATGATTTGTCCTGTTTTAGATGTTGGGGTCGGCTGGGGCATCCAGGCAAACGCGTCAGCTGAACTGTAAACAAATAATGCTACGGGCCGAACCCGCTCAGACAAATTCTCGGCCGAGCTATGAATTGTCCTACAGTTTATCGCTACAACGCTGCCCGCTGGACCAATCATTTTTTCGGCACTATTCTGATCCACAGCCTCCATATCATTTTCATGAATGGTACCGCTCCATTTGCCATTATTGTCGGTATGAAAAAAAAGTGGTCCGTCATGGCTTTTGGGGATCGAAATAAGAGGGCCTTTTATCTCTGTCACATCTTCCAGATATACACCGAGTGTAACAAGACTGTAGTTGGTGTGGGGCCAGGCAGGAATATCCTGGTGCCACTTTACGATCTCCCCATGACCTGGCCATTTATAATTTAATTTTGAACTATGAAATTTAACATCAGGCCCTACTAAATCGGCCGCTATATCTCCCAGTAACGACTCGGAAGCAAATTCCCAATAAACCGGATCGCGATCGACGAGCGCCTTCAATCTTCGAACATGTGGCGATCTGTGATTATGTTTTGGGCCCAAATCGAACACATCATTCGACTCGTCAATACCACGGCTCTCCTCCAATAGTCTATCAGAACAAATAGAAAGCCGAGTTATCCAGTCTGCAGGGATAATATTTTCCAGAGTAACAAAACCTTTTTCGAAATATTCTTCTCGCTTGCTTTGCATTAAGGCCCTCGGCGGGGTCTGCAATATTTTGGTGGCTTCCATACTAATTTTTCTCCGCAGTTTGATACTCCAGCCTGAGGCTTAAATGGATTGTATAATAGTCCACCAAACAGCATTAATATAAAAGAACTAACCATCAACCGCGTATTAAAATCACATCGGCAATTAAAAATTGTATCTATTACACAATTGTGAAATATGAAGAAAATAGGCTCTGCTTTCTTGCAAAATCCAGTTTTTTGGATCACCGTAAATTATAAAATTTAGAGTATATACGGATCTTGGCTTTCGGTTTTTTTTGCAAAAGGGGAGAAATGATGCAAAAACTTAGTGCTGAACAGAGAACCCAATGGGCTGTGGATGGGTATCTATGCATCGAGGGTGCACTTAAATCTGAAGAAATTGATTTTTTTTCAAATGAGATAGATAACTTTCGGTCACTACCTGGATGGGAACCGATTTCAGGCATGCTTCCAAGAGGGCATTATGGCTGGGTAGATAAATGTGCTGACCAGAATACGGAAGCGTTTATGGATAGAAGAGATATTCTTTCATATAACCAGGCCTTTATAGAGCTTATTGATAGAAAAGAGGTCTTTGATCTAATCGTCGATATAATGGGCCCCAATATCATTTTCAGCATGTCCCAGGCCATTGTTAGAGCATCTGGTGATGGTTTTCCTGGGTATACCCACACGGATGGAGGCGAGGGCCAACGGGAAATCCGGGTAATGGAAACCAGCCGACCGATTGCCGTGAAAGCGATGTATTTACTCTCCGACGTTGAGGGCCCTGATTGCGGTAACTTTACGGTCTTTCCGGGTAGCCACATGAGGCCTATACAGTTCAATCAAGACCCACCAGTTGGCCCCAATACCCCAGGAGCCGTTCAACTAACGGGTAAAGCTGGTGATTGTTATATATTTTCTCATGCGCTATGGCACGGCCCCGCGGCAAATAACTCTGGGAAAGCGCGCAAAACCCTACTGTATAATTATTGCCAGATGTTCATGCGGTGCTACGACTTCAAAGATATCCCGGAAGTTGTTGAACACGCATCTCCGAGGCAACGTCGACTTCTCGGAGATTTAGGATATGACTTTAGACCAGGGTCTTATTTTTACGTGCCAGACGATCAAACCGAAATGATTATGGGCGTTGTTTAATACATTTACTTTGGTAATCAAATTTCTTTAAAACGAGGGTGGCGATCTAGGTGCTGGTATGCTAATTCCTTCTGAAATTGAGCAGAGAATTTTGCATGCCTTTATCAGTCGCAGAAAATAGCGAAAAAATAAGTATAGATAGAGATACAGAAAATTTATTTTTGCATGTGCGGAATCAAACTGAAATTCTGTCTAATGGTCTTAGTGCAGAGGATCAATGCGTCCAAGCCACTGCTTACACCAGCCCGACAAAATGGCACTTAGCCCATACAACTTGGTTTTTTGAAACTTTTATTCTCAAACCTGAGTTAAAACACTACGAAGAGTTTAATCCCGATTTTAATTTTCTGTTCAACTCCTACTATGAACAAATTGGTGAAAGACATGCAAGGGACATGCGGGGCCTTCTGACGCGACCTTCAATCGACGAGGTATATGCCTATCGATCTCATATCAATAAATCGATGCTCACCTATCTCCACCGTGGCCTTGATGATGGTAAATTAGGATTATTAGACTTAGGAATAAACCACGAACAGCAACACCAGGAGTTAATACTTACAGATATAAAATATACTTTGAGCTGTAATCCAATAAACCCAATCTATAACGCAGCAGAACCTTGGGAAGCTTCACCCAACCATGAGAGAGAATGGATGCGTTTTGATGGCGGTTTAACGCAAATTGGTGCGGATGGAAAAACCTTTGCATTCGACTGTGAGAGTCCGCGACATAAAACATGGCTAGAGCCATACAAGCTTGCCTCGCATCCAGTTACAAATTTGGATTACATGGAATTTATAAGAGACGGGGGATACCAAAAACCTGAACTTTGGTTGTCGGATGGTTGGTCTGAATGCTGTAACTCAAATTGGAAAGCCCCACTGTATTGGGAGCAAAAAGGGGATGAGTGGGTTCTGTTTACTTTAAGTGGGCTAAGACCAATCAATCTCAATACACCGGTTTGCCATATTAGTTATTTCGAGGCAGACGCATATGCACGCTGGGCCGGATGTCGGCTTCCAACTGAAGCAGAATGGGAAAATGCTGCGCAAACATGTCAAATATCTGGTAACTTTTTAGAAAGTTGCGCCTACCATCCTCTACCGTCCACCAAAATAGGTTTAAATCAAATGTTTGGCGATGTCTGGGAGTGGACCGCAAGTCCATTCATCCCATACCATGGATTTAAAATAGCCAAAGGCGCAGTGGGAGAATATAATGGTAAATTTATGTCGGGCCAAATGGTTTTGAGGGGGGGATCATGTGCTACACCCCAATCGCATATCCGTCCAACATATCGAAATTTTTTCTATCCCCCTGATCGTTGGCAATTCTCTGGTTTAAGACTTGCAAAATAATATTTAGATTAGGGAATAATCGAGTTGAAACAGCAAGCCAATTACAATCGTATTGATAATGATTTTTTAAAAGACGTCATTGAGGGTTTAGGCAAAAATCCAAAGACCTTGAAGCCAAAGTATTTTTACGATAACAGAGGCGCCCAATTATTTACTGAAATATGCACAACGCCCGAATATTATCCTACTCGCACAGAGATCAAGATTCTAAATCAAAATGCAGAAGATATTGCATCCCAAATTGGAGATAATACCGCCCTTATAGAATACGGCTCTGGCGCCTTAGAAAAAATAAAAATCCTCCTAAATTTTCTTAAAGAACCAGTCGGATTAATTCCTGTCGATATTTCTGAAGATCAACTATTTGTATCAGCTAAAAACCTGGAAAATTTATATCCTAATCTTGAAATATTGCCAGTAGCTGCTGATTTTACAAAACCAATTCCAATTCCAGGGTTTTCACAGCCCCCTAAAAAGTATGTCGCATTTTTTCCCGGTTCAACCATTGGAAATTTTGAACCTGACCTAGCCATCCAATTTCTACAGGGAGTAACCAAAACTATTGGCCTTGATGGCCTTCTGTTAATTGGGTTTGATCTAAAAAAAGATATCGAAACTCTTTTAGCCGCCTATGATGACCAGCGAGGGATCACTGCATCCTTCAATAAAAATCTCTTATCTCGAGTAAATGGCGAGTTGGGCGGTAATTTCAATCTAAATACCTTTGAACATGTAGCACGATATAATGAAAATAAAGGCCGTATTGAGATGCATTTGAAAAGCATAACGGAACAGACCGTATCAATTAATAAAGAGTTATTTGAATTCCTGGAGGGAGAAACCATCCACACAGAGAACTGCTACAAATTTACAAAGGAAAGCTTCACGGCCATGGCTAGTAAAGCAGGTTTATCACCGGTAAAGACATGGACCGATAATCAAAATTTATTTGCCGTCATGTTATTAAGAACAACATCCAATCTTTAAGCTAAATAGATTGGGGTAGTTGTCTTGCGGTTGTGTAATTAGCCAGTGAACCTTGAGCGAGCTATTGATTGCTCATAATATACTGAATCACATCTTCGCTCTGGACAACATCCGCGTATCTTCGACCGACATCGCGCAACGTGTCTTGGTGTGGTCGTTCGTCGTGATCTCCAGAGCAATCATCCACTAGCATTGTTCTAAAACCAAATTGAAAGGAATCCACAGCAGACGCTCTTACGCATCCACTGGTCACACAACCCGTGACCGCAATTGTATCAACGCGATGTTTAGTGAAAAACGCAGAACACGGGGTCATAAAAAATGCGGACGCGCCGACTTTTTGAAATACGAAATCATAATCAGGATCCGCTATTCTTGGATCCAGCTCAACTGCCTCAGATCCCTCAAAAAGTGTTTCTTTTATAACACCGACTTTCCAATACGGCATAGAATCAACGTTTGGATAGGCAACAAAACAACTAGCGACCGGAATATTCTTCTCCCTAGCTATTTTCAATAAGGTCGCCGTTTTCTCGACGGAGCGGTCTATTCGATCACTGCCTCCCATCGTAAACCTCGGGTCAGTGAAGCTTTTTTGAAAGTCAACTACAAGGATACCTAACTTTTCTCCAAACCCTACATCATCCGCCCCATAAGACTTTTCTGAATAAACGTCACTCATTTTTTTTCAATCCACATAAATATTAATAAATAATTAAAAAACAAATGTAAGACTAACTGTGTTCGTACAAAAATTCTATTTTAAAAAGTTTTAGGATAAGCATTATTTACCTCATACTATTAAAACTCTAAACTGAACCTACTTTTAGAATAAAACCTTTTTAAACCTTGTGTGTTTTTTGGGCCCAGGATTGGGAAGTTACATGGTTGAATTGCAAGGACTTCTCGCGATTATTAGAAAGCGTGGCTTGTTGGATGATAAGACATCTATAAACAACCTTCAATTACAGGATAGCGATCGTCCGGATCTTGCGTTAATTGATTCTGGTTTTGTGGAAGAGTCAGATATGTTTGAAGTTCTAGCTGAATATCTTGATTTGCCAATTGCCAATACTGAGCAGTTCCCGAATTCGCCTTTAAAAGCGGGTGGAGCCAACATTTCTTTTCTTCGCCAAAAGCGCATGCTTCCCATCCTAGAGGACGACACTTCTATAACGTTCGCGTTATCAGACCCACCAGACAAGATGTCACTTCAATCTATCAAGCTGCTTGTCAACAAAGATGTAAATATACAATTGGCCAAAGCCGGCGACCTTGACCGGGCATTCGATCGACTTTACGACCGAGAAAAGACCAAGAAACCAACAGTATTGAAGAATCATGTAAAAGACGAAGTCTCTATCGAGAACGATTCTCCTGCGGTAAAATTATTCAACCAGCTGGTCAATACTGCAATTTCAAACGAAGCGTCCGATTTACATATTGAGTCTTCATTCTCCGGCTTGAAGTTGCGCTATCGGGTGGACGGCAAATTGCTAGAACTTGGAAATTCTCCTCCCGAATATTTAAAAGAAATGCTTATAAGCCGTATTAAAGTTTTAGCAAATTTAAATATTGCGGAAAAACGACTGCCACAAGACGGGAGAATAACTGTTAATGTTTCAGGAAGATCCATTGATGTGCGGGTTTCAACGATACCGACAATAAACGGCGAAAGCATTGTCCTGCGTTTTCTTGACTCGGAAAAAGGCCCTAATGACCTAACAGCACTTGGCTTAAGCAATCACACACTCTCGACATTGCGACGGCTCCTTAAAGCACCGCATGGTATGATATTGACTACAGGGCCAACTGGGAGTGGTAAAACGACAACTCTTTATGCCGCTCTTCAAGAACTTAATCTGGTTGAACGTAAAATTATTACGCTCGAAGACCCAATTGAATATCGGGTGGAAAACATCAACCAAATTCAAATCAATCCAAAAGTGGGGCTTAATTTTGCGTCACTATTGAGGTCCGTGTTGAGACAGGATCCCGACATTATTATGGTGGGAGAAATTAGAGATGAAGAAACCGCGCGACTTGCAACTCAATCGGCCCTAACGGGTCACTTGGTTCTCTCATCGCTGCATACAAATAATGCATTTGGGGCACTAAACCGTCTACTGGATATGGGCCTCGAGCCTTTTCTAATTAATGCAGCCGTTAAGGTTATTATAAGTCAAAGATTAATCAGAAGACTTTGTCCAAAATGTAAAAAAAGTGGACCAGTTTCACCCGCAGAACAAAAACAATTTGGACTCAAAATTGGGATGAGTATCAGTCGTCCTAATGGTTGCATGTCTTGCTATCAAACAGGTTATAAAGGCCGGTTAGTTATTACGGAATTATTAGAATTGAACGATAATATTCGTGACCATGTAAATAATTCAAGAAAGGTTAGCTCTATGGATCCTAGCCTTCTACAAGAGCAAACACTGGCAAATGCCGCTCGGGCTCATATCGAGTCTGGTGAAACAAGTATTGAAGAATTTGTAAGCATTATGGGATCACTTGATTGAGCCGCTTTTTAAAACTCCAGGTTAATCTATTCGATAGACCACGAAAAAAATTGCCATTATTTTTAGAACAAGTCGCAACACTTCTAGCAGCTGGGCTACCAATCGATATAGCGCTTCGATCGGTGGGCCGCGATAGCAATTCTAGTTATTTTCCAACCATGGCTATTGCAACTGCGGCTAGATTAGAAAAGGGCGAGCTACTATCCGATATTCTCGAAGAAGAAGATAAAACATTTAACGCATTTGATATAGCAATCATTCGAACATCAGAGACAAGCGGTGACCTTGTCGAGGGCTTCTCACAACTGTTTAAATACCACAAGAAACGCGATGCTTTACGGCAGAAGTTAAGAACAACGTTCACCTACCCAGCTATACTTGCCGCAGCATCCGTTATTACCATAATAATTTTACTAACAGTAGTGATACCACAGTTTGAACCTATACTAGTTCAACAAAAGAATACGCCCCCATTAACAACTCTGATGATGCTCTCTTCTTCCCACTTCCTCATGGAATATGGTTGGATTGCTATTACAGTGACAATGTTTTTAATTTTATACTTTCAAACTCCGACTGGGAGAAAACAGTTTCACAGTTGGATAATTAAAGCACCGCGCGTCGGCTTTATTGCAGAGAGCATAGCAGTAGAACAATGGTCGAGAGGGATAGCCCTATTACTCGATCGGGGCATCCCACTACCGAAAGCATTAGAGCTGGGGGCTACACTTTATGTCAATGAAGAAATGCGTACAGTTGGCCAAAGGATAGCCAAGCAGACGATGGAGGGACGACAACTAACAAACTCGATGACAGAAGCCGGTCACTTCCCCGATTCAATTATTCAATTGGCCCGAATAGGTGAAGAGACAGGAAATCTCGGAGCTATGTTCGAAAAGTCGGCCGACTATCTTTCCACTGAGATTCAATCAAAATTAGAAGCAACCATCTCGATACTTGAACCTTTGATAATAATAGTTTTAGGTGGAATAGTCGCTTTAGTTGTTATTGCGTTAATGACAACAACTATGAGCCTTAACTTGATGGTTATATAACAATGGTTTTACGAAGGCTTTTTATCCGTGGGAAGAGAACACCTGAGGCATCAGATGAAGCCGGATTCACACTTCTAGAACTACTCGTAGTTCTTGTGATTATAGGCCTTATCAGCGGGCTGGTTGGTCCGCAAGTGATGAAGTTACTTGGAAAAGCAAAAAGTGATGTGGCCAAAGTGCAGATGGATAATATCGCAGGTAGCTTAAATCTATTTAATCTCGATATTGGAAGGTATCCAACTAATAATGAGGGGCTATCTGCCCTAATAAAAAAACCTAGCAATATGCCACAATGGTCAGGGCCATATTTAACCAATGACGTGATACCCAACGATCCATGGAATAGGCCTTATATGTACACACAACCTGGGACAAACGGAAAGCCGTATCAATTAAAAAGTCTAGGGGCCGACGGCGCATTTGGTGGTCAAGCTGAAGATGCTGATATCACTAAACCATGAAATCTGATAATGGCTTTACCCTCTTAGAAAGTCTTGTGAGTCTTACAATCATATCCAGCTTATTATTGTTACTTCTACAGAGCTTAAATATAAGTATTTTCCAATTAAAAAAAACTGATACGACCGTTTTAGCTGCGAGCCTCAGTCGATCATTACTAAACGAAATAGGTGTTGTACACCCATTACAACCCGGCGAAATAAGCGGTCGTATTGGAAACATTGCAAATTGGAGTGCAACTATCTCCAATCGGCCACTTTTTTTTGATGACAGAGCTCCAGAACAAACGGGGATAACAATCTACGATGTCGTCCTCGAAATTACAATTCAAAACAGTCAATACAAATTTCATACTGTTAAAAATACTGTTAACGGTAACCTACAATGAAAGACAACCTTCAAGACGGGTTTACTTTACTAGAATTACTAATCTCGCTCAGTATTCTGTCATTACTTTCTATTTTAGTAATAAATGGAATTAATACCGGGATAATCGGCTCCCATAAAATCTCAAAAAAAATGGAGAGCATCGAGACACTCCGGAGTTTGGATCGCATTTTTAGAGAGAAAATTGGCGCATTGATCCCTATAGAAATCTCTGATCACGATGGCTCAAAGGTTTATTTTTCCGGCGACAAAGATGGGATCACATTTTTGGCACCAGGTGAAAGTGGACCTCAAAGATATGCTATCCTATCAGATAAAGAGAATATAATCAGCTTTTCACAAGGCGTGTTGCGGAAAACGCTTCACAACTACAAAATAGGCCCCCATTATTTTAGTTTTTTTGGGACACTTTCCGGGGAACAGAAAGCTCGCTGGCATCAAAAATGGAAAGACCAAACAAATACACCTAAATTAATTAGGCTTAGTATTAATAACGTTTTTCCTATCACAGTTAAGCCACCAAGGTACATTGAGGCAAGATGAGCTCTCACAAAGATGCAGGTATTGCAATGCTGCTGACACTGTTTGCTCTAGCGGTAATTTCCACACTAGCGCTGGTCATTATAGGAAAGGGCCACGATGCGCTTGAACAAAATAGAATGATAATAAAAAGGGCACAAAGCCTGGCAATTACCGAAGGAGCAATAAAAGCAGTTTACCCTTTGCTACTTGATGAAAATCGGGACCGCATTCTTCAAGTTAACGGAAGCACAATTCGACATAACATTGGAGGCACAAATATATCTGTTGGGATTTATGATGCCTGTGGCAAATGGGACCTCAACAGCGGCCACATCGATATACTTAAGGCATTGCTTATGAAATTACTCCCCGCAGGATCAACGACATTTGTGCGAGAACTGTTAAAAGTTAGAGAAACAAATGCTGGGTTCCAGCACGTCAACCAGATATTAGCTTTACCTAGCTCAAAGGGTCTAGATTTATCACAATTTATTAAAGAAATCACGATCCACTGCCGAAGATCGCAAGTAGACCCGTCAAACAGTTCTGATTTAATGAGGGAGGTATTGGGCGCTCTTCCAAGTTTTTTAAGCAGACCCGGACCGGGAAATGTTTTTGAGATCAGGGCAACAAACAACTTGGGGCCAGGATCAAGAATTAGTGTTCAAACCTTCCTAAATATTACCCACGATCCACTCGAACCTATAAAAACCCTAAGCTGGCAGTCTAACTACTAAACTGGATTTTTACTGTAAAAGTGGGCTATACCTTGGAATACAATTATAAATAAAGATTGCTGGTGATAGTGCAAAAATTGAAAAATTTTATGACCTCTTGGTCAAAGGGTATTGCAAAAGGTATTCCCTATCAATTGAAATCACTGACCGGAAGCGGGCTATACTATACCGCCATCGAGCTCAAAGAGAACGATTTTCTATTATCTCAATTTCATGAAGGTAACTTTATTAAATCGAGGCGAGTTGCACGGAATGAAGCAATTAAAGTACTGGTACATTACCAAGGCGAGCAGGTAATCGTTATTCCAAACGAACATAGTCTAACGTTTCATTTGTCGCTGCCTAAAACTGCCCTCCGGTCGTTAGAGCAACTGATAGAATCAGAGATCCAAAGACAGACCCCATTTGATGCTTCAGAAGTAAATCTAAGCTATGAAATTATATCCATAGATAAAGGTGAAGTATCGATCGCGGCACAAGTTGTTCCAAAATTAAAATTAAACGAGCTCTTAGATAAAGCTAAAAGGTTTGGCCTAAAACCAACAATAGCAATTGGCGATAGAGCACGAATGTCTGAGGCAGAAAATCTAAATTTTCTTCAAAGAATGGAACCTCATGCGGCATCCGGCAGGGTTTCAAATGCTGTGAGCATAGCCCTTCTAATACTGATAGTAGCGGCAGTAATTTCACCCTTTTTACAGAGACATATGAGTATAGAAAAAGCAGAACTTCGCAATCAGAACCTCAAAAACCAGATCAAATCGATACAATTAAATCAGAGAGAATTAACGCATCTTAAAAAAGACGGACAGATAATAAGAAAGTTTGCTCAAGAACGGCATGAGGCTATTGATTTGTTGGAATCTGTTAGTAAAGCGGTGCCAGACTCAGCCTGGTTGAGTCGTTACTCCACGTCAAATAATACTATTACACTCCACGGGTTTGCCGAAAATGCTTCAGAGGTTTTGACTGAATTAGCAAAAATTAAAACTTTATCTGCACCCACTTTACAATCACCTATCATAAAAGATGTTTCGAAAAACCTTGAACGTTTTCATATCAGGGCAAAAATATTATGAAGCCGGGAAGGCAAAAAATAAAACCCATGAACCCCTTTACTGCATGGGGGTTATTGGGCTTGGTACTATTTGCAATCTGGCTCGGCGGTTACCAGACAATCGCGCAATACGCTAGCCAACAAAAAGGTTACTTGTCACAGATTCAAATTTTAATTCAAAAACAACAAAGTCTCATTGCTAGAGCTAGTTTAATAGAAGAAGCATTGACTAAAGCTAAGCTGGATAGGCAGAAAATAAAATACCTGATAGACAAAAGAAAGGGAAACGCTATACCTGTCTTTCAATCGCTAATCAGAAAATTGGCAAAAGATAATGGGATACAACTAACAAAAATCCAAATCCCTAAAGTCAGTAAAGAAAGTCACCTGCAGATGCTTTCTATTAAAGTAGACGGTATTGCGTCGATTGAAAACGTGAGAGATTTTCTGAATAAAACGGCTGTTCTGACCCCTTTGATTAGAATAGACAGCCTAGAACTCATTTCATTTAATCGCGATACTAATAGCACGCTACTTAATATTTCGCTTAAGGCGTCGGCATTAACGGATCATAAAAGATGAGGCGGCGGCAGTATTTCTTATCAATAATTTTTGTTTGTCTTGCGATAGTGATCATATTGCCTTGGTGGAAAGGCGACCCCTCTAGATTTGCTCCTACTAAAAATAAAAAGGGCACTCTAACCCAATTAGTATTTCAGTTGCCTGAATACGAAGAAAAAGGTTTTGAAGCGATAATTCAGCGCCCTTTATTCAATCCCAAACGACGCCCCTCTGAAAAAGCTCCGACCTTACCTGCCAGAGAAATAAGTCGCTCGACCCTTTTAAAACTCAAAATAAAGGGTATTGTTGCCAGCGGAAGAAAAAAGATGATCCTTGTGGAAAAAAATAATAAAACACTAGAGCTTTATTTAGGAGCTAAACTGGATGGTTGGGTTTTAAAAGACGTTGAGGGCGATTCGGTAATATTTTCCGATGGGAAAATAGAAATAGATCTTCTTAAAATGAATCGAAATGCTGAAAAACAGGAAACATCCAGAAATACAAGGTGGTTACCAAAAGCTAGGCAAAGCAAATGACTTCAAGAAAAGTAATAATTGGCGGAATTATAGTTCTTGCGCTTACTTCCTGTAAAACGCTGCCGGAATATAAGAAGCCGGATCCCGACCGAACCGCTTTAATTACCTCTTCTGAAGCCTCTCAGATTCCAAAGGGCGTATCAACGAGACTGAAGGCGCAGGTTGCTTCTAAAGATAGGCCGCAAACTACGTCTTTGAATAAGATATATACTCCAGTTTTAAAAAACGTGCCCTCTTCATCAAAAGAAAAATTGCAGAAGTATGAGGAAGCGGGAGATTTATCCGTAGAATTAACCAAGGTTGATATTAAACAGGCAATAAAAATAATTCTTGGCGATATACTGAGACTCAATTACGTACTTCATCCAAATGTTCGAGGTTTAGTTACTTTAAGGACAGTCCGACCAATAACAAAAACCCAGATGCTGGGTCTCCTAGATGCCGTACTGGAAGCACATGGTCTCATGGCAGTTCATGGGGATGGAATGGTTCAAATCATTCCTTCCTCAGGCAAAAAAGATGCGAAAGTTGCACACTTGCTCAAACAAACCAAAGCCGGGTTTGGAGTCGAGATTATTCCGTTAACAAATATTCCAACGGGGAAAATGCTGAAACTACTTGCACCAGTAGTGGAGAAAGATGATGTTATTGACTTACCCGGCACAAATAACCTTTTGCTTATATCAGGGATTAAAAAGCACAGGATAACTATCAAGAAATTGATTGAATTACTCGATGTAGATGCAATGGCATCACAATATGTGGCGATAGTTAGTCTGCGAAATACAAAACCAGAGGTCATGATTTCTGAGCTTGAACAAATCCTAAGCCCAAGAGGGACTGGTCTTGTGCGATTTACGCCCATCAAACGACTTAATGCTCTAATGGCGATCACACCAAATCAAAACCTCATAAAAACTGTCAATCTTTGGATCGCTCGATTGGATAAAACAAAAGACGCGGATGAGAGACGGCTCTTTGTATATTTCGTAAAACACAGTGACGCCTCTGCTCTAACCGAGACACTTAAGGGGGTTTTCGCGTCTTCGGCAGACGATCGCAGAGGAATTTCACAAGACAATACTGCTGAAAATAAGGATACTAAAAGCGCGGTTTCCCAAACAACATTGCACCCAAATTTCAATTCGGATCACGCGAGTAATTCTATTTTGATTTGGGCAACCGGGCGCGAATATGAATTAATATCTGAAGTATTAAACAAAGTGGATATCCCTCCGCTGCAAGTCTTGATAGAAGGGACTGTATTAGAAGTTACGCTGCAGGATAATTTGAGGTATGGATTAAAATATTTAATTGAGTCAGGCAACTTTCGATCATTATTTACCCAAAGTAATTCTGCTATTGCCTCTAGTATACTACCAGGGTTTGGAGTTACGTTTGGGGGGCAAAACACCACAAAAGTAGTAATCGATGCACTCTCGGAGATAACGGACGTACGTGTCGTATCTTCTCCTCAACTTTTGGTTATGGATGGCGGCACAGCTCGTCTTCATGTTGGCGACCAAGTACCTATCATCACTAGAACCTCCTCTACCACAGCTACTGACGACAATAGAATTACTAATGAGATCGAATATCGAGACACTGGCGTTACCCTTGATATAACACCAAAAGTTAAATCTAGTGGGACAGTGACTTTAAATATATCTCAAACAGTCAGTGATGTAGTCAGAACAAGCAGTTCGGAAATTAATTCGCCTACAATCCAACAAAGACAAGTAACAAGCACAGCAAGCCTTCAGAGCGGCACCACCGCTTTACTGGCTGGATTAATCCGAGAAGTATCAACGGACATTAAATCAGGTATTCCATTACTGCATAAATTACCCCTGTTAGGACATTTTTTCGGAACTACCGGAGAACAAAAACACCGCACCGAACTCGTGGTTCTGATTTCGCCAAAAGTTATAAAAAGTAAAGATGAACCAGAAAAGATTACTGAAGACATTCTGCAAAAATATAAGGGATTATTGGCCACTAACCCAGCATTCAAAGGCAATGAATAAGTTGTGCCTAATAGGGCTAACCAGCCTGTTCAAATTAAGTGTCAGCGTTTCAATTATTTCGGGTTTCGGGATATTCTCTTCCTCGGGACTAGCTGAAACGAATAGTGCATCCTATCTATTCGAGCAAATAGAGGAGTTGAAGGCAAAAAAGGAGACTATTAGTCTGCGAGAAGCATCAGGCGCTAAGATGTTTTATGATCCGGTCCGAGATATAGCAGGTGCGCTAAAAGGAGGCCAATATACGGATACAGATAGATCTTGGGTAGAATCTGGATTAATAGTATATGATATATATCGACAATTAGGCGGGGAAAAGCTCAGTCAGCCAATTTTTTTTCAAGTGAAGGATGGCTTATTTTTTGTCTCTATGTCGAATTTCCAATCTAGTTGGCATTCTGATCGAGACCAAGCACTAATCAATTTTTTCTTCTCCTTAATCAATCAAAGCAAAGTTATTTCTTCGTCTACTTCTAAGTCTAATTTTCTCAATCCATCTAAGAAAAACTTGATTCAAATTGAAAAAGTCTTATCACAGGCAATTGGTAATAGATCTCTTTCGCCTACGTTGCGGGGAAGTGACAGGCTGGAATTAAATTTTTCAGAATCTGAAATTGTAATCGCAGCGCCGAGTCTTCAGGTGCAACATGCCAACACCATCAACAAAGGGATTACCGCGACAGTTTCGCGTCAAGGAAACCCAAAGCCCGGCACAACGACAGTTTTCGGTTTTTCCAGTGACCAGAAATTCCGTCCTAATAATTATCAAGAGATAATTTTAACCGAAGGTTCTCACAACGAGATTCATATCAATTCATCTAACTTCGTATCTTCCGAAGAGAAAAAAATTTCTAATAATCTTGTAGATAGCATTATCACCAGTGGCGAAGTAAAGCGTTACAGGATCCAACTCAATAATAGCTCAAATGTAAAAATATCCTCTGTAGGTCCCTCTGACATGGCGGCCACCATTACAGAAAAGAAAACAGGGGCTATCATTAAAAGAGATGACGACAGTGGTGCAGGATACAACTTCTCAATAAATCAAACCCTGAAAGCCGGTGCCTACATCCTTGAGGTTAGGCACTGCTGTGCCGGCACCGGGGCATTCGGCTTAAAATTTGAAACTAGCCCAAAAAAATAGAGCCTATTGCAATGGTTTTATCATGCCAACGGCAGTTTTAAATCCAGCATAGTCCCAGTTATCATACTTCGAGAGAGCCAAGAATGCTTTATCCACAGCTTTTTGAGCTGATTTTGCGGCGGCTTTCATACCCATTCTATCCGCAGTTGAGAGTACGGCACTTATGCCCATTATCGCTTGTTCAGCGCCTACGTAGTCAGAAAATTCTGCTTTTTTGGCTCTATCAATCAAACCGTTCAGTAATCTAGATACGTCTTGCTTTCCAAACTTATGACGGGAAAATAAGGCAACTAACTCCGAGGATGTTTTCTTCAGCACTTTTGCAGCGGCATAGTACTGCGCTTCATTTTCTGTAGTTGACTTATGCAAGGCTTTAGTTTGCTGGACCAACAACGCACCCTTTTTCGGATCAATATTTGATACAATTATCTGCAGCATTAGTAAATTCGAGTCATCAAATCTCACAACTCCAGGTCCAAGCCCCGTTCCTGGTCGTGGTTGCCATTTCTGCTCCATAAGAGAATGGTGACACGCCTGGCAATCATAAAGGACTAATTCTGGAAAAATTCCGTCTCTATTGCGTTTAGGGTCCAACAGAGCGTCTAATCGGCGTTCCAAAGCAATGGCCTGTCCAATAGCCCATGTTTGCACCCCATTTGCTACTATTTTACGCTTACGGTAATCACTATCAATCTTGTAATGAGCTGGCTGTATGGCTGTAAAAGTATCTAACTCAAAACTCATTCTTGGATGACCAGCACCCATTATTCTATGGGTCACGAACTTAGTCTCATCCCCAAAATGACATGAAATACACAGCTCAGCGCGCTTGACTGGATCTTCAGTGGGATATAAACCTGCCTTTACGTTGTCTTCATGTGTCCCAACACCTGAGACATGGATCCCTAGCCAACGTTGGCCCCCACCGTGACACGCTTCACAGCCAACGCCGTCAGAAATCTGAAACACACGTCCACGTTTATTCTGCGGAACATTATCAGCATGACAATCCAAACAAATTTTAGCTTCATGAGCCTTACCAATTCCAAGGTTTTTCGCCATTTTCTTGGATGTTGAATTTAATAAAACCGAATACGCTTTCGAATGAGGGTCATACTGCTCCCATGTCATGTATTCGTTTTGCAATACAGTTGAGCCTGCCCATGGAGTGGTTGCGCCGTGACACGTGCTACCGGCGCAAGACGTTACACCAATATGAATATCATCAGCATTTTGCGGCAATATAGTTTGCGCGTTACCGATTTTAATTAGAAAAATTTCTAAAATAGTAATCATAGAAATTACTGTTAAAATTTTTCTTAAATTATTATTCATACCCATCTCCCCCTAAAACAACTTTAATACCTTTTTCTATCGATTGCTAGTGGCATGTCCCATACTTTGTAATTCGATAAAAGCCCTTCTTATTTCCGAGTCTTTCGGCAAAATTTTCTCTGCTGCCACATAAGCTGAGACTGCCTCACTCAATCTCCCCGCCTTTACATAAAGGCCACCAAGTCGTTTAAAAGCAATGCCATCTTTTGGATTATTTTTTAAGTAGACCGTTAGCTCTTTTATCCTTTTTTCTATAGGTTGAAATTCATCTGATTGTGTGGCGTTACGATCCTTCACATTATCTTCAGAGGTGAGCAAAAAACCAACAAGAGGAAACACTATCAGCGCGGCAAGGATCGTAAGAAATATGAGATATAAATTAAATCGAGATATTGTATGCCTCATTCTTAAGTATTGCCATTAACAATCTACATTGGTAGGCCTACCTTAACCAACTTAAAATCGGAATGTCCAAGATAAAAATGGATTACTTTTACGCTAACTCTATTTTTCTCCTCTGCTTCACTCCCATCATAGGAAGTCTCGTTGCAAAGATGACTATTCACTTTGCTGGAAAAGAAGCCTCGTTAACACTAGGACGATCATACTGCGACGCTTGTTTAAGGCCGTACCCTCTTATTGAGAAAATTCCATTATTCAATTACATTTTCACGAGAGGAAGGTGCAAACTCTGCAATAAGCTTAAGCTCCCAATTTATTTTTTTTCTGAACTTTCCAGTTTAACAGTATTTATTACTATTTTATGCGTGATTGAAGGCCAATTCTTTTCTCAATTAGTTTTCCTGTACGCGATCGCTTTATTTTTAATAGGACTATCTATCTTCGACATATTAACCAAGAGATTACCGGATATAGCCACGTTACCATTTCTTTTATTGGGGCTCTGCCAATCTTTTTGGCTGCAAAATATTGATTTTCAGGATAGTGTGTTTGGAGGGATTGGCGGGGGCTTGATAACAGGCATAGTAGCCGAGATATACAATAAAATGAGAGGGAAAGTAGGTATTGGTTGGGGGGATGTTAAACTAATCTCCGCGTTTGGCGCTTGGATAGGTTGGCAAGCTCTACCTTTGTTCATATTCCTATCATCTATATCGGGAATCCTATTCATTTTTTTGCGATTTGTGGCAATAAAGCAATTCAGTGTTAAAGAACAAATACCATTTGGCCCTTTCTTATGTGCGTCCGGTTGGTTTTTATTAGTGCAAACCCTAAACTCGCCATAAAAGAATATTTAAAAGTGTTTCAAAATAGTTTGATAATTATGAAATAAAATATCCAAAATATCTTCTTGCAAATAACACTAGTTTTTTTTGTTTTTTTGCCAAAGGGTTTTGACAGTGAAGCCAGGAACGCCTACAAATATAACTTGGGAATACTCTTGATAAGACACTCTGGCATAAAGTCAGAAAAGGGGAAATAAGTTGATAGTGATGGTACGACATGGCTGATCATTATGACATTGCTATAGTCGGGTCAGGCCCATCTGGTCTGAGTGCAGGTGCGCGAGCTGCTCAAAAAGGCATTAACCACATTCTGCTAGAGACAACCGATCACGCTTCTGACACCATTTACAAATTCCAGAAGAAAAAATTCGTCATGGCAACCCCAGACGTCATGCCACTAAGGAGTGATGTAAGTTTCGAAGTCGGTATCAGAGAAGATATCCTTGAAACCTGGGATAGAGAGATCGATGAGCAAAAAATCAATATCAGCTACAAAAGTGAAGTGACCGCTATAACTGGCGAAAAGGATAATTTTACACTTACTATTAAAGATGGACGGACCATCACCGCAAATCATGTTGTGCTCTCTATTGGCATGCAGGGCAATATTCGAAAACTTGATGTGGATGGAGACGATTGGGAAGGTGTCCAATACCAACTAGATGATCCGGAAGAATATGAAGACGAGCGCATCATCGTGGTAGGAGCCGGTGACGCAGCTATTGAGAATGCGGTGGCTTTGGCAGCTCAAAACAAAGTCGCAATTGTAAACAGGAAAGGGGAATTTGCCCGAGTAAAGTCCGGGAACTTAACACTAATAACGGAGTCTATCGAGAGCGGTTTACTCGAATGTTATTATAACGCAAGTACGGCTCGCGTTGCCCCGGGCGAGATTGTTTTAAAAGTGCCAGAAGGTGAGACAGTTGTTCCATGTGAGAGAATAATAGCGCGCCTAGGTGCAATGGCACCGCGAGGATTTGTAGAAAGTTGTGGCATAAAATTTACTAGTGAAGACCGCAGCGCACTGCCCGATCTATCAGAAAAATATGAGAGTTCCGTCCCCGGATTATATGTAGTCGGTGCGCTGGCCGGTTACCCATTAATCAAGCTAGCAATGAACCAAGGTTATGAGGTCGTTGAAACTATATCCGGAAACAATATAGCGCCTGCTGACGAGCCCCTGCTAGAAGAGAAATTTGCCAGTTTAGAAGGCAGGGCTGTAAACGAAGTGCTTCAGACCATACAGGAGAATGTTCCTCTCCTTTCTCACATGTCGGCTCTTCAGTTCAGAGAATTCATGATTGATAGTACAATACATCGTGTTCAAAAAGATGATGTTATCTTCCTCAGAAATGATTACACAAATAGCGTGTATTCTATTGTTGAAGGGAGCGTGAGTGCGCTAATTAACCCGGATGATGCAAGCGAGAGAGTAAAGTTGAAGAAAGGGTCATTTTTTGGTGAAATGGGCCTCATCGCAGGTCGTCGCAGAACTGCTACAATTGTGGCGAATGAAGACAGTTTTTTAGTAGAGACTCCAAGACGGGCTATGTTAAGGCTTATAAACTCGGTTCCAGGCTCCAAAAAGGTTCTGGATACAGCTGCCATATACCGTCAAATTCAAACGCATTTGGCTCCAAACATTGAAAAAGAACTCCTTAAAGATATAGTTGATTCTGCTGCAGTAGAGAGCTTGTCTGCCGGGGACATACTCATTAACCAAGGCGATGACGCTGACAGTGTATTTTTAATTCGCTCCGGCTCCTTTGTAGTGTCCAGCCTGATAGGTGGACGCGATGTAGTGTTATCTTATATTCCATCAGGGAATTATATCGGCGAAATGGCCCTTTTGACAGAAGCTCCACGATCGGCAACGGTTAAGGCCACAGTAGCCTCAGAAGTTATTAAAATAGACGCAGCAGCATTCAGGGCGCTTTTAAAAATCGAGCATGAACTTAGACGCGAAATAGAGGCTAAGTTTCAAGACCGAATGGTTGAAAACCTTGAGACTGAAGAGCGGCCTGAAGCGGGAGATGTCATTGATTTTCTTGTGGGTCAAGGTGTTGGAGAAGCTTCAGATGTATTGTTAATAGACGAATCGCTTTGCGTACGATGCGATAACTGCGAGAAAGCATGCGCTGAAACGCATGGAGGTATATCCCGCCTAAATCGAGAGGCAGGACCTACTTTTGAGACACTTCATGTTCCGACGTCGTGTCGCCACTGCGAACACCCTCATTGCATGTCAGATTGTCCCGCAGACGCTATTCATCGCGCTCCAGATGGAGAAGTATTTATTGATGATACGTGTATAGGTTGTGGAAACTGTGCCGGTAACTGTCCATATGGCGTTATTCAATTGGCTTACCCCGCCAAAGAGAAGCCTGGGCTGCTATCCTGGTTATTATTCGGTTCAGGACCAGGCCCTGGACAAGACAAGGCGTCCGGAAAAAAGGTAGAAGGCGCTCGTTCCATGGCAGCAAAATGTGATATGTGTAAGGATATTGAAGGGGGAGCATCCTGCGTTAGTGCCTGCCCAACTGGTGCTGCTATTCGCGTAAAACCCGAAGAGTTCTTATCTATCACTAATTTAGCCAAGGCGGGCTAGGAAATGCATGATGGATTCTTAACCTATCAGAACATGAAGTTCCTTAAAATGGCAGCGGTTTTATGTGTCCTTGCCGTTATTACCTATGTCTGGTACCAACCTATTGACGAACATAACGGTGGGACTTGGCTCGGATATACCCTCGGCACCATTGGCGCGTTACTAATATTCTGGTTAACTTGGTTAGGAATTAGAAAAAGACGATATGGTGCTAATTTTAGGTTGAGTGCTTGGGTTTCTGCTCACGTATATCTTGGGTTGAGCCTAATTGTTATCGCAACTCTGCATACCGGTTTTCAATTTGGCTGGAACGTGCACACATTAGCATATGTGCTCATGATGATCGTTATTATAAGTGGTGGGTTTGGTATTTATGCCTACACTCGCTATCCAAAAGTGATGTCGGAAAACCGTCGTGGATCGTCATTAGATGATTTATTGGCTCAAATCGGTGATATAGATCGTGAATGCCGCCAAATAGCGGCACCTTTGCCAGATTCGGTGGCTGAGTTGGTGGTGCAATCATGTGAACACACTAAAATAGGCGGCTCTTTACTGCGCATTTTGAGTGGTAAGGATAAAAGTTGTGGTTCGACCGCCGCTTTTGAACGTTTACGCACGCACGTGTCTGAAGTCGAACAAGAACACGCGCAAGCTACTCGAAAACTGCTTGTTTTAATTGGGAAAAAATGTGGCCTCTTAACAACGGTTCGTCGAGATATACAATTAAAAGCGTTTATGGACATATGGTTGCGGGTCCACGTACCAATGACAGTAGCTCTGCTGGTCGCGCTTGTTATTCATATCTTCTCTGTCTTCTATTATTGGTGACACGGCTATGATGCAAGTATCGATTACCACACTAACCCGCAGGCGAAATGGCAGCATTGGTCGAAAAGAAGACATTAAGGGGTGTGAAGTTCTCCGTATAGGACGAGGTGCAGAAAATGAAATTTTTCTGTCGGACCATCGCGTCCCGTTACATTTAGCAGAACTACATGAAGGGGTTGATGGCCTATTTATCGAAGCCAACGGAACACATGATCTTCGTTTAAACGGCGCAATTATCCGAAAAGCGCATCTAAACGTTGGGGATGTGGTTGGAATCGGTCCATATGAACTTGTCGTCACTGAACCAGACGATAGCATCCACATAGCCGTAACGCTTGAGCTCGTTCATCCCATAGGTGACGATGTCGAGTCATTATTGTCCAGGAGTAAGCTCACAACTACTAATATTGGACTGACAAAGCGGGCCTCTTCGTGGATATTAGGGTCTCTAACCCTAATGCTATTTTTAATACTGCCCCTATTCATGGCAGATTCTCCATTGTCAAACTATTTTAGTGCATCAAAATCCAATAACGCACCTAATACAATGACTAACAACAATGATATCGATTTTGATATAAGTTGGGTTTCCGGAGAAGTAATGAATTCGCACAAGTTCTTCGCGAATGACTGTGCAGCATGTCACACTAAAGCATTTGTTATGGTGGAAGATGCTGCGTGTACGGCGTGCCATCAGCAGCAGCATGGGCATATCGATAAGGTAAAGTTTCCATCTGAAGACTTGACATCGACAAGATGCGCCACCTGTCACACGGACCACCAAGGACCTCACCCAGTCAGAGCGGAAAAACAAGAGTTGTGCTCGGATTGTCATAAAGACCTGGATAAAAAAGTGGATGGAATGCATCTAACTAACGTGTCAGATTTTGCCACAAACCACCCACAGTTTAAACCAACAGTCTGGCAAAACCCAAGTGAAGGCATACAAAAACGCATCAGCTTGGATGACAATCCTGTCGAAGTCTCTAATTTGAAATTTCCTCATAAAACTCATATGAACGCTAATAGAATGCGTAACCCCAAGACTGGCACCAACACGCAATTAGAATGCGCAAGTTGCCATGTTCCTGATTTAAGTGGCGCCTATTTAGAACCGGTAAAAATGGAGGAACATTGTGGCGATTGTCATGTGCTAACCTTCGATAGTATAGCACCTAAAAGAACCGTTTCTCATGGAAAACCAGAGGTGGTATATAGAGAGTTAGCTGAATTTTACTCGACGCTAGCTCTAAAAGGGGGTGTAACCGACAAAACAGCGCCAAAAGTTGTGCGCAGAAGACCCGGTTCACCTCTATTGAAGGAGGAAGAGAAGAAAGCAGCGCTGCAATGGGCGAATTTAAAAACTAAGAAAGCTTCCCGCTATCTTTTCTCAGCAAGTCAATGCGGTTCATGCCACGAAATCACACCAGAAAAGACAAATGCATCTGGTTATAGTGTCAAGCCTGTGAAAGTAACTCAGATTTGGCAACCTAAATCAGTATTTGATCATGGAAAGCACAAAGACGTGGCCTGCGCCGAATGCCACGCAGCGGACTCCTCAATGAAAAGTTCTGATGTACTGCTTCCAAAAATAGAAGGATGCCAGACCTGCCACGGCGGAGAGCAGGCAACGGATAAAATACCAAGTACTTGCATAAGTTGTCATGGTTTTCATCGAGATGATGTTGCTATCATGACCGGTTCGACTGGGAAAACAGTCCAATGAACAAAAATGAGACCTGGAAACACCTGGGGTTACTCTTTTTAATACCCGCGATATTCTTTGGGTCTCGAAACTTATTGGCTGAGCCTGTTAATCTGACAAACCTCGGGGTTATTCTCCCATCAGTCACGGTTAATGCTGAGAACGTTTCGTTGGATTTAAAGGTGAATGTGGGAAATGACAAGCCATCTAGTACGTTTGTAACCGCACACACGGCTTCTGGAAGTGTTCTCCAACGAAATAATCTAGGATACTGGGTACCATGGTCAGGTAAATTAGATGAATTAATTAATAATTTCAGCAACCGAACGGGGAACGAACTTTTTATCAAAATTCTGAAGGAGGAGAACATGTCTAGTGAAATGTTTCCAATCAGAATTACTGTGGGTTACGAGACATCCTCAGGGCTTAAGTTTGGCGTTTTTGAACTAGTAGAAGGTCAAAACTGATGCTTGCGGTATATTGGTCTCAGGTAATGGTTTTTAAAAAACGTCTAATCACCCTTTTAATAACGCTTTTCTGCGCAGTAAGTTTTGCTGCTGTTTCAACTGCTCAGGAGAGCCTGAGTGTTGCCGATGTTAAACGTGTAATGAGCCAAGCTATTCAAGAAGCCCAGGCTCAGAGGGTTGGAGCCTCAATAGCAGTGTCAGATCGAACTGGGAATATTCTCGCTGTATATAACATGATTGGTGCCAACAGACAGTTCAACGCGTCAGGTGTGGATTGCACCGTTGGACTTGGCAATATACCGGTTGGATGTGTTGTGGTTACCTCCGACCCCAAGCAACCTAATGGTGTAGCCGGAAAGGGCGGTTTAGAAAGAGTGGATGTTCCCGGCCCAGTTGCAGCAATTGCAAAGGCTATCACAGGGGCCTACTTATCTTCGCGCGGAAATGCCTTCACAACTAGAACTGCCAGTCAAATTGTCCAAGAACACTTTAATCCAAAAGAAAGGTTTTCGCCCAGTGGTCCTTTATTTGGAGTGCAATTCAGCCAGTTACCCTGTTCGGATTTAGTTATCCATCAAAATAGCGCTGCCGTCACAGTGGGTCCAAAACGGTCTCCGCTGGGCTTAGCAGCAGATCCTGGCGGGATCCCCCTTTACAAAGGTGGGGAGCCAGTTGGTGCAATAGGCGTTATTTCAGATGGGCTATACAGTATCGATCCAAACATCGGTGACTACGATAATGATAAAGATGAGTTAATTGCCATGGCAGGAACCGTTGGTTTTGAGCCACCGTTCGATATAATAGGCAACAGAATAACAGTTGAAGGCAAGACCTTCAGATATACAGACCGTAAAATCAGAGCAATAAGGTCTAATCCCATCAACGCAATGCCTTATGATCAAATACCCAGCTCGGTGGGTGGTTTGACACCCATAGGGACATACTTTGATGGGACTATCCGACCAGGGACAATATTCGGGACGGGACCATCTGGTTATCGTGCAAATACGAGTGGTGACTACGGAACGTTGAATGCCTTTGTATTGGTTGACTCCAACAATCAACCAAGGTTCCCGCCGAGAGACGGGACCGAAGGAATACCAGAAGCACTCACCGCCAATGAGGTGAAAACGATCATTAGAAATGCACTAACCATCGCCTTTCGGGCAAGAGGCCAAATTAGAAGACCTTTAGGTAGCCACGCTCAGGTTACGGTTTCTATTGTAGACACTAATGGTGCTATTCTTGGTATTGCCAGAACACCTGATGGACCAGTTTTTGGGACAGATGTCTCGCTCCAGAAAGCAAGGACAGCAGCATTTTTTTCAAATACTAATGCGGCAGCCGACCTTATTCGGGGAAATTTAGGTAATTATTGGCTAGCAGCCCAGGCAGTGTTGGGTCCGGGAGCACTCAGTGATGGCACTGCATTTGCCGACCGCTCTGGAGGCAATCTATCCCGCCCCTTCTTTCCGGACGGTATAGATGGTGCCCCACATGGTCCCTTCAGTAAACCTTTTTCGGAATGGAGCCCGTTCAACGTTGGCCTTCAGCTTGATCTCATAGCAGCAAATATTGTTGCGCATAGATCATTTCTTCTAGGACAGTCATCCACTGACACTCCAATGAATTGCACCCCCATACCCGTCAGGCCTCAAACATCAAAGAGTCCAATTGCCAATGGAATACAAATATTCCCTGGTAGTGTGCCAATCTATCGTAATAATACACTTATTGGTGGAATTGGCGTTTCAGGCGATGGAATAGATCAAGACGATATGATTTCTTTTCTAGGGTTACATAATGCGGGCTTAGAATTAGGAACTGGTGTCGGAAATGCGCCACGTTCAATCAGAGCCGATAATCTTGAAGTACCTGGTGGACGATTAAGGTATGTAAACTGTCCTTTCCTTCCCTTTCTTGACTCTAATGAACAGACGCCATGCAACGGAAAATAACTACTAAAAAGAAAAAAATAACTGGATTACTTACAGGGACCCTTATTTGCTCGGTACTGGCAGGCTCACCTGTCTGGGCTGAAAATATTGAAGTGTCGCAAAACTTTGAACGACAGCGACCGGCTGCATCAAAAAAAGTGCCAGAAGTCCGGAAGCCGTTGCCCAATAGCATTAAAAATAGAGCTCCAAGGATCATCAAGGATCATTCCACTGGTTTTATACCTGTTCCAGACCGTTGGCGCCTCATTGAGACAATAGGCGTTCTGGAAAGTATTACCGATCCTTATAATAGGAACCCTATAAAAGGAGACCGACCATTATTTGGAGAAGACTGGTTTGTTAATGTGGCAATTATTTCGGATACTGTTGTAGAACCAAGAACCTTCCCACAACCTATTGGTGTCCAAACCACCCGTGATTCTAACGACCTTGATCTTTTTGGAGGTGCAGACTCATATGTATTCAACGAGAACCTGATTATAAGCCTCTCCTTAATAAAGGGAGATACAGCCTTCAAACCGCCAGATTATGAATTCAGGTTAACGCCAATCATTAATTTTAATCACGTCGAAGTTGAAGAAAATCGTGTCCTAAAGGCAGACCCGCGTCTTGGCAGGCATCGATCGGACAGACACATTGCCCTAGCAGAAGCATTCTTTGACTACCATATAAGAAATGTATCAGATCGATATGATTTTGACTCAGTTAGAATCGGCATCCAGCCATTTTCAAGTGATTTCCGAGGTTTTTTATTCCAAGATAGTCAACTCGGGGTTCGATTTTTTGGAGACCGCGATAATAACATCTTTCAATATAACTTAGCCTGGTTCAGACGGTTAGAGAAGGACTCGAATAGTGGATTGAACCATATACAACGAAAGATTAGAGATGATGATATTTTCATCGCTAACTTATACTGGCAAGATTTTCCAGTGTTGGGATTCCAGAGCCAGGTGACCGGTGTTTATAACCGAAACAATGAAGCAGGTGATTTTTTCTTCAACGATAATGAGTTTATTGAACGCCCCGCATCTTTTGGTAGTGAACGAGGACGCAATTATGATGTTGTGTATTTAGGATATAATGGTGACGGTCATTTTGATCGACTTAATCTGACAACATCATTTTATACTGCGCTTGGTAGCAATCGGGATAGCGCATTTACGGATGAAACTGCTGATATACAGGCTTTTTTCTTCGCTGCAGAGCCGTCTATCGATTTTGATTGGGTGCGGCTCAGAGGTTCAATTGTCTATGCATCTGGTGATAACGATCCTTTTGATAATACAGAACGTGGTTTTGATGCGATTTTCGAAAACCCTCAAATCGCTGGATCGGATACCAACTACTGGATACGACAAACTATCCCACTTATAGGTGGTGGTGGTGTAGTCATGTCGGCTCGAAATGCGATGCTACCAGCTCTTAGAACTTCTAAAGAACACGGACAATCTAATTTCAATAACCCAGGGTTCCGCTTGATTGGAATTGGTGCTGATTTTGATATCCTTCCTGAACTGCGCGTTTCAACTAACCTGAACTATATGGAATTCGATACCACCGCAGTTCTCGAGGTAGCTCGAAATCAACAGGAAATTTCTCCTGAAATAGGAGTAGACCTGTCTGTTGCCGCTATATATCGGCCATTTTTTAGTCAGAATGTTGTTTTGCGCCTTTCAGGAGCCGCTTTACTTCCTGGCGCTGGCTTCACCGACCTCTACGGAGAACAGAAGGAAAACGACGATTATTATTTATCTATACAAGGAAATCTTGTGCTCACGTATTAAGGGAATATAGTGCTTCTATCTCGTTTGTCAGTAATTGTTTTGGGTTTTTTGCTCCTGGGAGCGACGGCAGTCTATGCCGCGTCTGGAGAAAAACCCAGAGATATAACTTATACGGTTACTCCCCCTGCCCCAAAATGGCAACCACAAGCAAGCATAACAGAAAAAAGTGCTGGTTGTATGAGCTGTCACGAGACAACAGATGAACCAAGCATGCACAAAACGGAAGGAGTGCCGTTGGGTTGTACTGACTGTCACGGAGGAGATGCAAAAAGCTTTAAACCTACCAATGGGGCTCCGTCGGAGAAGGCTTACAGAGAGGCGCTGGATAAAGCACACGTTCAGCCACTTTACCCAGCAACCTGGAATTATCCCAGTAGCGCTAATCCCGAGCGCACATTCGCATTACTCAATAAGGAAAGTCCAGAGTTCATAAGGTTCATAAATCCGAGTGATTACCGTGTTGTTGATGAAGGTTGCGGCGCCTGTCATGCAGGAGCAATACAAGCAGCAAAAACCAGTATAATGTCAACGGGTGCAATGCTTTGGGGCGGGGCTTCATACAATAATGGTATTCTTCCGTTTAAACGGTATATATTAGGCGAAAATTATACCCGTGATGGGACAGGAGCACTTGCAAAGAATCCGATACCGGTCACAAAGGAAATGAAAGCGGCCGGAATACTTGAGCAATTAGCCCCTCTTCCTGCATGGGAAGCCACTCCACCAGGCGACATTTTTCGAGTATTTGAACGCGGTGGAAGAAACATAGTGAACTTATTTCCAGAGATAGGCCTCCCCAATTCTGTGGGGCAACTCCAGAGACTAGAGGAACCCGGCAGGCCTGATATTAAACAATCCAACCGCGGTCCCGGAACAGGCCTCAGAATTTCGGTTCCCGTGATTAACATAACAAAAACTCGATTAAACGATCCTTTTACGTGGTTTCTAGGAACTAATGACCAGCCCGGCGACTACCGGTCTTCGGGTTGTGCCTCATGTCACGTCGTTTACGCAAATGACCGAGATCCGCGTCACTCGGGCCCCTATGCTAAGTTCGGGCATACAGCAAAAACACCAACAACAGATCCTACAATATCAAAAAATGAACCTGGGCATCCGTTAAAGCATGAATTCACCAGTGCTATTCCAACCAGCCAATGTATGATCT
>QBVV01000003.1 GCA_003284265.1 SAR116 cluster bacterium AG-313-A07 | reverse complement strand
TAATACGGAATATGTGATACAGGTATTAGGTAATAAATCAGTTACTGCTTATTCCTAGTCTGAAGCTGCTCAATTCAGAGATTGGTTGATTAATAAGGGTATGGGTAAGAGTACTGTCAAAAGAGTATTCTCCAGTATTCGATCTATCATCAATCTAGCAATTAAAGAACACGGATTAGAGGGAACAAATGGTTTTCTGGGTACATTCATTCCTGATGGATTAAGAGAAACAACGCGTAAACCAATACCAGTAGATGTAATCAGAGATATCCAGAAAACCTGCACAGAAATGGATGATGATCTTAGATGGTTAATCGCTCTACTAAGTGATACAGGAATGCGATTAGGTGAAGCAGTTGGATTATTAAAGTCAGATATTATTCTTGATACAGACACCCCTCACCTCAATTTGATCCCTCACCCCTGGCGTAGGTTGAAAACATCAGGAAGTGAAAGAAAGATACCATTAGTTGGAGCATCCTTGTGGTCAGCTAGAAGGATCAAACAATCTGATCCAACTAATCAATTTGCATTTCCAAGATACTGCAATGAACAATCTCATAATTCTAATTCAGCTAGTGCAGCTTTAAATAAGTGGCTTCGTACTCATGCACCTGAAGGTTGTGTTGTGCATTCATTCAGACATCCTATTAGAGATCGATTAAGAGCGGTTGAATGTCCCAAAGAGATAATCGACCAGATTGGTGGATGGTCATCTAGTGACGTTGGAGAGAGTTATGGTGAAGGGTTTCAATTAAGTAACGTCAGAACCTGGATGAATAAACTATGTTTATCAATTAGTTAGCTTATTTAATCACAAATATGAATGAATATCATCATGTATATGATTACTAACGCTTTGACAGGGAGGAAAAAGGGATAGACGTGACGACAGCCACTCTATCTATTTACGCCCTTATGAATCAGTTGGATCAGTTTTGCAATAACTTTCCTGGTAGAACACTTCAAAGAATAACATTAGGAAGGTTAGATGGTTGCAAAGTGAAGATGATGAACCTGCTGTTAAGATCTCTTCTGTAATTGCCGTTCTCTCTTTAACGATGCAACCATACTCAAATATAAGCACATACTGTGCCAAATGGATTACTGGCAATTATTTTTGCTGCGCAATTCGTTCTGATTTCAGCAACGTATTGATGCTATTTTTGTATCTTCACATTCACGGATTG
Source organism: SAR116 cluster bacterium AG-313-A07 (assembly GCA_003284265.1). Taxonomy (GTDB): domain Bacteria; phylum Pseudomonadota; class Alphaproteobacteria; order Thalassobaculales; family Thalassobaculaceae; genus UBA7326. The sequence goes on along the minus strand of QBVV01000003.1, from coordinate 122,946 downwards.
GTACTTATATCTAACTCTAGTAGGGACCAAAGATATAGAACTGGAGCTAGAAATGATATTTATGCTTACTTACCAAATCGATAGAGACAAACAAGTTGAGTGCCAAACATTTTTCACCCAAATGACTGACGAACAAATAGCAGGTGAATACCCTGAAGGGGTTAAGCAAATTGGACGTTGGCACGATGTGCCTAACGGAAATGGTGTGATAATCGTTGAAACAAGTGATCAAGAGGCGCTTACCAGCTTTATTATGAATTGGTCTGGGATGTGTACATTCCCCATTGTGAAACCAGTTGTTGATGATGCAACCGCCAGAAAACTAATGAAGGCCATGTTAGATAGTCAGTGAAGCGAACTACTCTCGGATTAAATCAATCGTGAATTATTTAGGCTGAGTAATAACTTTTGATTCAGCCTAACACGTTGATTAGAACTTCTTCTCATACAGCTGCAGCATGGGGCGTTTATTTGTTTAACCACTCGACCTATCTCTCTTTGAACGTTGTCCGTACAGATTTTCATAAGGTACAATAAATCAGATAGATATTTGCCTTGTTCAAAAAAGATGAAAGTGTGTTGAAAAATGGGGTTTGAAATTACGGAAAAAGAGGCAACAGGAGAAGTTGCTGAGATTTATCAGGATATTCGTGAAACTATGAATATGCCTTTCCCACAAACGATATGGAGGAATTTAGCCACTAAAGAAGGTGCGCTCCAATGGGTTTGGTATTCGTTGAAACCAATTTATCAATCGGGGGCAGTTGCACATTATGCATCGGAGCTTCGAAGTTCGTTGGATGTTCCGAGTGTTTCAACTATTCCTGATTCGGCATTTAATATCTTGGGAATTAGTGACCAAGATAGGCAGCATATTAGTGAGTTTCTGGACAGTTTAAACTTTGGGAACTCACAAAATATTATAGGATTAAGCGCTTTATATTCAGACCCTTCGAGTGAAGTGGCAACCAAAACATTCGAGAAGCCTGAGAAACGAAAATATTCAAATCTACCACCCCTAATTGACCTCGACACACTTGGTAGAAATGAAAAGAAATTATTTGATTTAATAAGCCAAATTGGACAAGACGTATCAGTTGGTTTTCCTCCTGCTTGGAGCCGAGGGTTAGCTCGTTGGCCTACGCTTTTACCTGTTATTTGGAATACACTGTCCATGATAGATGCAGACGGTAGATTGGAAGAACTAAAGCAAAAATCTAGGACTGAAGCTTTTAAAAATTCATCTGTCTTAGCATCTCAGATAAATCGCATTACCCCCCCAGAAGCAGGTGATCAGGTCGTAGAGCAATTAAAGAAACTAACTAAAGGAGGAATTCCAAGAGCGCTCCCTGTTGGGTTACTACTGCATAAAATGTTATCTAAATCAGTGTATCAAAAATAGTAATTGATGTCTTTAATTTGTAAACCAAATAGGAAATTGAAATGATAATTCCACCAGTATCCTTAAGCTAAGTCGCAACGCTATTTATTGCGATATAGGTTTTTTTCTACAAAGTAGCACGGGTTACCTAAAAGTTGAGAATTTTATCTGAACCGTAATTACAGCATTGACGTTTTTTTGAGGTCATCGAGTAATTTTTCTGGTTTGCCACAATAATCAGGATCAACAAACCTTAAAGCCATTGATTCAGCCCTGAGCAAACAAACCGATGTGTCAAATTCATTTTTAATAATGTCAATAGCTTCCTGGTTGGCTGAAGTCTTTGTAAACTCACGAGATGTGTAGCATACAAAGTCTATTTCTGGAGCACCATTTTCCATAACTACTGGGTGCTGTTTGTAAGTATCAAGGTAAACTTTCATTTGACGCGCATCTTTTTTAGAAAGGGAAAATTTGCCTTTTCTATGCTTAGCGTCTACCAATCCAGCTATACCTTTCTCTCTATTCCAGACCAGCCAATCTGCTTGTTCCATTTTTTTGCCTTGGTCTGTATTTAAGTTGATTGAGTCGACAAATCCCAGTTTTTCAAAAACAGTCCCTGTAACATTTTCCCATTTTTTCCAATCTTTAAACTTATCCCGTTCTCCACCATCTTGATCATATGAACACATTGCGGCAGTCACAATATCGGAGTAGGTCGAGTCACCAAATAAACGACGTTCATTATAGTACTCGTCTATATCAGTGCAGGAAACAGAAGTTTCTTTATGAATTTTCTTCTTCCAACACGCAACCTCCTTTGCTGCCCATGGAATGCCTACTTCACCATTTTTTTCCCGCCAATTCTCAATTGTCTCTATTGGGCTTTTTGCGGCGATAAGAGGTATCGTTTTACTAGCTATACGCTTGATTTTTTTTTCATTAAGCGTTTTTCCATTACGGAGCTGAAAATTCGACAGAGCTTCAGTGTTTTTATCCCAATGTACCAGTTGTTTTCCATCACGCAGTTTTCGAATAAGCCCAAGCGTTTTTTCTTTAGCTATAAAACGGTCACCTTGTCGATCTATTAATTCAGGCCCCGACAGGGCGCATCTAGCTGTGTTCGCGATATGTTTTATATCATCCAATCTGTTCTCGTAACTACTTTTTCCCCTATGTGCTAATTGAGTGTAGATATCGTCGATATCGCCGATTACCGTTTTAATTCCGTCACGCCTGGCTTGAATAATTTTTTCCTTACAGACACTAAATGACTCATCTGATCTCCCGAACACAACAGGTATCATTATGTCTTTATCACTTAGACCCCGTAGTTCGCTGTCCTCCATTAGTTTGATAAGAAAAATAAGCGGGAAGACTTTGATTTTTGGATTGATATTAACGTTATCACGCTGTGAGTAGCTACTGGGATACCTTATTTTTAAAACTTGTTCTTGAAGAGTGTCCAAGTGGCCAGCCCTAGCATGAATACTTCTGCCAGCACTTGTAAAAGTTAACTTTAGTGAGCCTTTAGTTCTATTTTCCGTATGGATCAAACCCAGCATGTCATGTTGCGCATCGTAGGTTCTTGTTCCCCCTGAATTAGGTACAAGAAGTGGGGATCCTCGTTTCTCACCTTTACTGTCCATTTCTTTGCTAAATTGGTCTTGCTCAAGTTGGGAACCTTTTTCTCCTCTTTCGCTCACAGCCCACCAAATTCTCAATTCATTCGAAATTCTATTAGCAAGCAAAAGTCTTTTATTTCGCGGAAACATCCAGAGGTTTCTGTAACCAGAGTTGCAAAAGGAGAATTGCTGAGCCATTTTTTTCTCAAAAAAGACAAACAAAGTAACAGTATAATTTTAGTTTTCGGTTTTGTATAATTGTTTTAACAACGCATTGCAGATAACCTTTAAGCCTTTTGGAGGTATGGCCATTCCTATCTGCTTCCTGACGCTCTCTTTTGAGCCTTTAAATTCAAAATCATCAGGAAAGGTTTGAAGGCGAGCTCTTTCCCGGTTCGTTAATGCGCGAGGTTCATTCCAATGATACATATGTGTACCTCCGCCACCGCTTCCCGTTACGGTGTAGGCTGGTTTGTCTGGATCTAGTCGTTTGTATATGTGGCTGAGTTGGGCCCGCGGCACATTCAGTTTTAGATGGGGGGGCAAATCTGAATTCCAAGCATTTTGTCCAGGTTTTATATTCTTTAGGCGCTCCGTTACGTGTTTCGATTGTTTCGTTTTCTCTTGGTTGGGGGCAGCCGTTGGAATTCCTTCTAAGGCTTCTCGGCTAGTTTTGGGGGATAATTTGGTAATTGGATTAGGCGAATCAAACTTAATATTCAGGTCATCTCTTATGCCTACAATAATAATTCTATGCCTAGATTGAGGAACTCCATAGTCTTCAAATTTATATTTTTTTACTGTCAAGTTATAGCCTGCATCGGACATTTCTCTTTTAATTTGTTCAAACGCTGTTCCATTATTCGCGCTGGACAATCCACTAACATTCTCAGCTATAAACCATTTCGGTTTATCAGGGCGCGTCAGCACTTTTATTCCGTGCTTATAGAGTGGACCAAATTGCCCGGCAAGCCCTTTGGACTCTCCAACTATGCTAAAGTCATTGCAAGGGAAGCCAAAAATCAAACCATCTATCTTTGGAAAATCCTTTGGTTCATTAAGATCAATCGAGGTTGAATTTATATCTTCGCACCTTACGTCTATAGCGCTGTTTATGCCTAGCTTCTCACGCTCAAATTTATGGATATTATAATCATAGGTTTCGCAACTATCCTTGTCGTAATCGGTTGCCCAGAGATGGCGCATACGAACAACCTTTTTGTCGTCTTCATAACAACTCATCGACGCTCCAAGTCCGCTACCACCCGGGCCGCAGAATAGCTCACCAACAGTTTCCCAAATTACCTCTTTTTCCATTTATACTTTTTCTAGGATAGGTTCCGAATCATCAACAGAATAGCATCTTTAAAACATTTGCACTAATAAACATAAATGTCTTATTTCGATTCTTGGATAGCCTTGTAATAACAATAATAATGACCATATAATCAGCAACGGCATTTGAACCTAGCTTGTGCGCCGTGGCATCCCGCCAGAAGCACTAAAGAAGGAGTAATCCTACATGACTAAACCTAAAGCAACTGTGCTTGAAATTGAGAAAATCAATCAAGAGCCACAAGATCAGTATTACGCAAAAATTAAGTTTAAAGATCCTGATACTGGAGAACAGTTAATAGGGGAATTTAAGCTATGGAGTTGGAATAAACCACCAGCCAAGGTTTTAGAAGACATCAGACAAAGACTGGCAACCCCCATCATCAACATTGCTTATGGGAGGCAAAAATGAGAAAGCCTACAGGATTTGTTCTAGAGCTGGATAAATACTTCCATGGTGAAGAGAAAGACTGGGAAGTAGATTACCTGGCAAAGTTAAGATTTGAAGAGCTGAATACTGGTGAAGAAGTTGTTGGCGCATTCAAACTATATAGATGGTTTGTACCACCTAAAGACCTGATAAAGGAACTTGAGGAAGCAGGTGAGTACCCATTGAGAAACATGGAGGGATACTGGTAATGGCTATTCAAAAAACACCAAAAGGTAATCTTCTGTTTAGTGGTCCTATGACACCTTATGAAGAGTCACTTTTTTCAGCACGTATTAATGCTGGTCCTAAAACAATTGCTAAATCTTCACCGAGCCAATCAAAGCCAGTTGAGAAGGAGGCCAGTGATGACTGAAGCAGAAAAGCAACACATTTTCTTAAAACGTGCAGCTTCTGTTTTAGCTGAACGTGTTTCGCAATTAGACGTCATTGTTCAACAGAGAATCTATGCCTCGCTGGAGCGTCTTTATTTTGAGAAAGAAGATCCATTGCAAACCATAGATGACGAATTTGAAGGGGTGTATGAGCTAATCACTGAGCATGTATTCCCATCTGTATTTGAAGCTCAAAGGTATCGATAAGGATAAGACCTTCATTAGAACCGCCAATCGTAATACGGAATATGTCATACAAGTCTTAGGTAATAAGTCAGTTACTGCTTATTCCTCATCTGAAGCAGCTCGATTCCGTGATTGGTTAATCAGTAAAGGTATGGGTAAGAGTACTGTTAACTAGTTTCGAGCGGAAAATACCAATCTTTTCATCTTTGATTTTTTTCTCAAGTATTGTAACTAGTTTTATAAGTTGAAAATAGTTACAGAAGAAACTTACGTTTTAGGATCGAAAAGTGTCGCTTGATAATCAATTATATTTAGAACTGAAAAATGGAAGAGTTGTTATTGATCTTTTACCAGACGTGGCTCCCAATCATGCAGAAAGAATCAAACAATTAAGTAGAGAAGGTTTTTATGACAATTTAATATTTCATAGAGTGGTAGATGGTTTTGTAGCCCAAACAGGCGACCCAACAGGTACTGGTTTCAGTGGTTCAGGACAATTCCTAAATGCCGAACTTTCGGCAGAACCGTTTTTAAGAGGAACTGTAGGGATGGCACGGGGATCTGATTTAAATAGTGGCGATTCTCAGTTTTTTATATGCTTAGGTGATGCTACCTTTCTGAACGGACTTTATACATTGTTTGGCAGAGTTAGCTCTGGAATGGATTACGTTGATATGATTTCCAAGGGTGAGCCACCTGCTGTACCAGACACAATGCTCTCATTAAGGGTAGCTGATGATATTGTCTCTCCTGAGGCGATCAACTTCTTTGGAGGTTCTGGTGATGACCAGTTTACTGGTGGATCGGGCAATGACACAATAAATGGTGGACTTGGGACGGATGTTGTTGTTTTCTCTGGCGAAGTATCTACCTATACAATAACAGAGGTTGGCAACACTGTCGTAGTTACAGATAGTCAATCAAATAGAGATGGCTCAGATAGCCTTTTTTCAATCGAGCAATTCCAGTTTTCAGGTGGTCTCTTTCAATTATCAGAGTTACTTAACGTTACTGATATAGACAGAGGCATCTACCGTTTCTTTAATGTAGACACGGGAACACACTTTTTGAGCGGTAGTACAGTTGAACGTGACTCAGTTATTAATAATTTAGATGCGTTTAATTATGAAGGACCAACATTCAGAGCAGCTGATCCGACAAATGCAGCGGCTGATACAGTCTTTCGTTTCTTTAATACTCAAACAGGCACTCACTTTTTTACACAATCTACTGTTGAACGAGACAATATTCTTGATACGCTTCCGCAGTTTAGTTTTGAAGGAGAAGCCTATAAAGGATACACAGAACAAGTTGATGGGTCGATACCTCTATATCGTTTCTTCAACACACAAACAGGCACTCACTTTTATACTGCAGCTGAAGCTGAGAAAGATAGTATCATCGAAAACCTACCTAGTTTTAACTTTGAAGGTACTGCTTACTGGGTAGATCCTGTGATGGGGTAAGATGGAAGAATATTATAAAAATATTACAGAACATCTGCTAGCACTTGAAACTTCATTACATCAAAGACGTAAACGTGCTCTTCAAGAGGTGGAGTATCCTTTTGGACTGCAAAACGTATCAAACAATCAAATCCAACCAGTCAGTTTGCATTTCCCAGATATTGTAATGAGCAAACTCATAATTCGAACTGAGCCAGTGCAGCTTTAAACAAATGGCTTATTAAAATGATCAATTATTAGTGACTGTCTTTATTTTAATATGTTGCTGGAGATTTTTTACTGGTAAGTTTTTTCTGAAAGTGCATCTAAAATAGGACAGTTCGGCCTATTATCACCATGGCAAGCAGTGGCTAAGGTACTGAGCTGTTCTCTTAACATCTGTAGCTCTGACAATTTAGTGTCTATTTCTGCAATCTTTTCTAGTGTCAGCGCCTTAACTTCTTTGCTGGAGCGTTCTTTGTTTTCGTAGAGTGCAAGTAAGTCCCTACAATCATCTAAGCTGAAATCAAATTTTCGTGCTTTTGCTAAAAACTGAAGTTTGGCCAAGTCAAATTCTGAGAAATCTCTGTAACCGGTGTTATTATTAACATGAGGGCTAATGATGCCTATATCACTATAATATCTTACAGTTTTAACTGTTAAGCCCGATAGAACCGCAGCTTTACCTATATTCATTTTTCTTCTTTACCCTCCTGTAGGAGGAGAGTTTAAAGTGTTTTTTATAAAGGTCAAATATGATTGCAAGAGCCATAAATTTAGCCATCAATTGGCGCTGTAAGCACACATGGAAGACTGCATCGTACAACACCTCATGGTGTTTGTTGGGATGTGCCATCGGTGATTTGGGAACGATTGGTTATTTTCAATTTATGGGCATCGTTTGGCCTGTTTGGGCAGTCATGAGTTTGGCAATCTTTAATGGATTAATGACATCAATCCTTCTTGAAACCATTATTCTGTCTAGACAGATGTCTCTCAAACTTGCCTTTAAAACGGCCACTGGTATGTCCTTGATTTCCATGATTGCCATGGAGGCTGCCATGAACGTTACCGATGTCATGCTTACGGGTGGCGCTGTTCTAAATTGGTGGGTGATACCGTTTATGCTGGCAGCAGGTTTTGTTACACCTCTGCCCTATAACTACTGGCGTCTGAAGGCGCTTGGTAAAGCCTGTCACTGAGGTAAAAGATGTCTGATAAAAGCAAAGTGAAATTGATGATCTTACTCTTATTCGCTGCAGGTGTCTTGTTAGTTGGCGGAATCATATTCTACTTCTCATCGACATTAGATAAAACTGAAGCAGGTATTCGTCTACAGCCTAAAGACCACGCTGTTGTAAATTTAGGGAAGGCTATTTACGCCGAAAATTGTGCATCATGTCATGGTATTGTGTTAGAAGGGCAAGCCAACTGGCGGCAAAGGAATTCTGAGGGCTATTTGCCAGCGCCACCTCACGATGAAACCGGGCACACTTGGCACCACCCTGATCCTTATCTCTTTTTAATGACCAAATATGGCATTGAAGAAATGATTGGGAAGTCATACCCCAATAACATGCCCGCTTATGAAGACAAGTTGACTGATGGCGAGATCATAGCTGCATTATCTTACATCAAGAGCACTTGGTCTGTCCGCATACAACGTCAGCATGACAAGATAAACGCTCGTGCAAAAGCGCATTAGGGAGGTTGTTACGGTGTTTAAAAATCTTTTATTGGCCATCTTGTTAGTGTTGCCCATCGCAGCAAATGCTCACTCTCTACTTGCTTCATCCTCTCCGCAGAATGGCGAAACATTAGATGTGCCGCCCATTGTGATATTTATGGAGTTTAAATTACCAGCCAAGCTCATCAAGGTTGATTTAACGAAGCAATCAGACAAGCAAGAAAAAAGCCTTTTAGGAGGATTGTTTGGTGGCGGTGATGATGGCGAGAGGGTACCGCTTGGTACGAGTTTCCTGATGACCACCGATAAGCGTCAAGTCATACCCCTGCCATCTCTAAAGGACGGCAGCTACTCGCTTACATGGCGTGCAATGGGTGAGGATGGTCATGTGGTAAAAGGAGATCTGACCTTTAACATTAAAGGTAACTAGGATGGACATATGGATTATCTTTACCCCCATCCTTAAAGTGCTTTTATATATTGCCATCTTTGGGAGTGTGGGGAGTTTCTTGTTCAGCCTGCAATTTGGCAAACAGCTCACTCCGGAGCAGCAGACTTATTGCAATTATCTCACGCGTAAAAGCAATTTAATAGGCGCTGTCACCGCTTTGCTTATGATTTTATCGGGGGCTGGAAATTTGGGAGGTGACCTTACAAGTGTTATTGACTTTTCACTGTTGCAGCTTGCCATAGAATCTAAGTCTGGTGTTGGTTATTCAACCGCCTTTACAGGCTTTGCTGTTATGTTGATAGCGCATAGTCTGGGCGGAAATACCAAGAAATTTGGGTTAATGATTGGCTCTGTCGCTATCTTGTTCTCAGCAACTATGTCTGGACATTCCCAATTAGGCGGCGTTCTCACACGGTCACTCTTGATGGTCCACTTGTTTGGCATAGCTTTCTGGCTTGGGGCACTTCTTCCATTTCGTTGGATATGTATGCAACCTGACACAAACAATTTGGGTGCGGTGGCGCATCGCTTTGGCGTCCTTGCCATGGGGTATGTTGGGCTACTTCTCAGTGCAGGTTTGGGCTATGCATACTTGCTTTTGGGAGATGTCTCCCTAATTTTTACGACGCGATACGGTAATGTGCTTTTGATAAAAATAGTGCTGGCAGGTGCCTTATTGTTTTTGGCGGCGCTTAATAAATTTAAGCTAGTGCCATCATTAGAAATAAACCCCCCACAAGCGGTCAGGCGATTTCAAAGTTCTGTCCAATTTGAAATTGTCCTCGTTATAGTAATTTTAACAACTTCTAGTCTTCTAACTACGTCTATGAAGTTGCCAATGGGCATGTGAAATGGTTAATCGTCGCATATTTTTCACGTAAGCCGCGCAGATTATCTGCAACATCAAAATTTCAGTACAAAAGGATTAAAGCGTTCGTTAAATATAAAGACTGTATTCGATGCTACGAGCACCAACTTTCTGAAAACCTTATACCGCATGCATGGCAAATACATATTTAAGCAGCGTTGAAATCAAAATAAACTCCAAGTAACAACAAACACAAAGTGTCTGTGAATCAATGACTTGTTGCATTTTAAATGGCATAAATGATGCGGACGGCATGTGTTGTATTCCTTACCGCTACACCAGTAGCAAGTCACTCACAAGCAATTACAATAGCTTTGCATGTTCGTGACACATTGAAATATAGGCAATTATTGTCTGTGTGTATTTCAACGGGTTAAGTATTACGAGTTTTGCAATTCTTGGAATGATATTAACATGTGATTCATTTTCGAACCGTTATATTTGCGGATTATTTTTTTGCTAGCATGGTTTATACCAATAATCTGAATTAAAGTGCCTTTTTCCTGAAATCTGGTTGTCACAGTTTCTAAAGCAGCAGCGCTCGTTACATCCCAAATATGAGCATTGCTAACATCAATTATTATTTTTTCTAGCGTCTCGCTAAAATCAAATTCATTAACAAAGTGTGAGGCTGATGCAAAGAATACTTGCCCATGCACTAAATACACCCGATTTTTTTTATCGATTGATAACTCAGACGATATTTTGAATGTCTTTGCAATTTTAGATGCTAAAAACAAACTGGATAATAACACACCAACTAACACTCCAATAGCCAAATTATGACTAAATACCACGGTAACAACAGTAGCTAACATAACTACAGAAGAACTTTTTGGATTTCTCCTTATACTTTTAATAGAATGCCAATCGAATGTGCTAACAGAAACCATAATCATGACAGCAACGAGCGCGGCCATAGGTATTAATTGAACCAAGTCACTTAGACTAACACACATTACCAACAAAAAAATTCCAGCACAGAGTGAGGATAACCTTCCTCGGCCACCTGACTTAATATTAATAATCGACTGCCCAATCATAGCGCATCCAGCCATTCCACCGAGGAAACCAGTCGCACAATTCGCTATTCCTTGCCCAACGCATTCTTTATTTTTATTGCTAGTGGTATTGGTCAAGTCATCAACGATGGTTGCTGTCATTAAAGACTCTAATAAACCTACCAGCGCAATTGCGCTTGAATAAGGAAAGATAATTAAAAAAGTTTCAAGAGTAATTGGGATATTAGGAATTAGAAATATTGGTAGCGTTTTTGGAAGTTCTCCCAAGTCTCCTACAGTTTTCAAATCTTTATCAAGAACAACAGAAAGAATAGTAAGGAGGATAATACATAACAACGGAGATGGTATGGATTTAGTAAATCTTGGTATGAAATAGATTATGAATAACCCCAACGCTACCAATAGGTATGTCAAGTTTGATACATCAATTAGTTCTGGTATTTGAGCAATGAAGATCAGAATTGCTAAGGCATTTACAAATCCTGTGATAACGGATCGGGATACAAATTTCATTAAAGCACCAAGTTTAAATAACCCAAATAACACTTGTAAAATTCCCACTAATACGGTTGCAGCAAGTAAATATTGGAGCCCATGTTCTTTTACCAATAAAACCATTAAGACAGCTGTGGCAGCCGTAGCGGCTGAAATCATTCCTGGTCGACCACCAAAAATAGCCGTCAATATTGAGATGGAAAAGGAAGCATAAAGGCCGACGCTTGGGTCTACTCCAGCTATAATAGAGAATGCGATGGCCTCAGGTATTAGTGCGAGTGCGACAACTAACCCTGCAAGAATATCCCCTCTAACGTTACTAAACCAAGATTTATAAAATTCTTCTTTCAATAAATTATCCCATTTACTTTCATTCAAGATTTAAACTGAAGTATCATGCTTAGCAGATAAGAACTCTGTGCTAGTTTATGGGATCAGCTATGCGTAGAGCGCATAGTTAAAATTAATCGAGAATTCATTAAATATATTCTCGCATTAACCACCTTCATTAAATCAAGACCGCGCGGCGTATCAAACATCCATGCAGACGCTCTACGAGAATACGATTAAGAGTGGTTGACTCTCCCAAAGAAATTATTGATCAGATTGATAGGTGGTCATTTAGTGAAGGTGGAGAGAATTATTATTAAGAATTATTTTTAAATGTGATTTGTCGCTGGATGAAAAGAATTTTATTAGGATGATTAAATAAAGCTATTGTATAAATTTCGAATAATAAAATTGTGGTTGAGATGGTGGCTTTTTGTAATAAAACAAGAAAATATCTGCTTCCAATTTTAATGGTGATTGTTTTAGTTTCTTGCAAACCATTAACGTTGACTGGAGTAAGTAAGGGAATTCATGCAGATCTTAAATATAAAATAAACCGCAACGGGAGTTTGGAAAACTCAATATTTACCCCGGAAAACCTTAACGGTGGTGCCGTGTTAATTTTGCCTAGTTGTGGTGGAATTCAAATGTGGAATATAAGCGACATCAAAAAAAACTGGTTAAACCCTATGTTAAAGTTAGGCTTTGTCGTGGGAGTAGTCGATTATAATGCAAATCGTGGAGCCAAAAGACCTTGGAATTGTGGCAAAAACAAACATTTATCTCATCATCGACTAGTCAGAGACGTTTATAATGGGGTTCAAGTTCTGGCGGCGGTTCCTGGTGTAGATAAAAATAAAATTTTCACCTTTGGAACGAGTTTAGGCGCTCAAATTGGAGCTGCTGCTATAAGTCGCGAGTACAGTAATATTGCGCTAAAAGAGAAACTAATAACCCCTCGAGCTCACGTCGGACTATATGGCGGATGTTCATATCCAAGCCAAACATATTTAACTTCAGACGTAACAAGCCCAGTACTTTGGTTGTCTGGAGGTAGGGATGTGGAGGTTGGTGACGAATGCAATCAATATTTATATAACCGTATCAAACGAGTAGAACCAGAAAGTAAGTTTGTTTCCTATAAAAATGCAACTCACTGCTGGGATTGTTCGCAATTAAATGGTTATACAAAAAATACATATTATGGTGTTCAAACTTATATTTTTGATCCCGACATAACTTCTAAAAGTCAAATCGAAACGTTCCAGTTTCTCCAAAAATTTTTCAAATGACAATTCCTCCCAACACTCCCTGAAAGACAGATTAAGAGCGATTGAATGCCCTAAAGAGATAATCGACCTCTCATACAATGTCTAAATAGATGGATAACAAATCTTTAGATAAATACTTATATAATCGACATGGTGTTTATCAATTTATCAGAAGAATTCCGAATGATTTAAGTCATTAGTAGAAGTCGAATGAGATCAACTTCATTTAAGAACTCCGTATTACGAAGATAAGTATAGCAGCGACACCAACTAAGACACACCAAACTCTAGTGTTGAGTTTTGCAAGCAATTCATTAGTTTTCTTTTGTTCCTCTATGAGTTTCTTATCGTGTTCTGTCATAAGCTCTTCTCTAGTTGTTAAACTTCATGTCAAGTCACTTGTTCGCTTTCTAGTGATTAGCATTCTCTTAGAAAAGTAATCTCAGGAGGAGTCAACATCATAGACTTTTGTATAGCTTGTCTTTCAGGAGAATTGAAAAAATCTCTAAAGATTGTCTCCGATGGTGCTGTTCCTACAACATAGCTGTAATTTGGGCTCTCCTCGTTTTTGTACGCCTTCAAATTAATTCCCATTTGTTGACGCTGTTGTTCGAGGTTATCGAACATAGTTTTCCATTCTGTAAAGTCTTTAACTTCAGCTTGTACAATTACCGTGATAGTCATAGCACCCCCTTTTGATAATTTTTATATTTTTAGGTAAAGAAGATTATTATTATTCTACAAAATCGCAAAAGTATCTAGCTGTCCTTATTCTCTATTCTTTACTAAAACCTTTTCACATGGTTATTAAAGCAGTAAAACAGTGGATAACTACACAGCCCCCCTAACACAGATAGATGCACGTAATGCTGGCTTCATTGGTATGGACATGCTGAATAAAGCTAATGTTGCTCCAATCAATCTAGAAAAAGGTTGGCTCGCACTCTGACAAGAAGGACATAGAGATGAAAATGGAAATGATGTACCGACTTCAGTTTGTAATGTCGCCATTCTAGGCAAAGAAGGCTGTAGTCAATGAGATTTTAAAATGTCTAACTCAGTATGGATTGAGAAGCAGTTTGAGAGCACCAAAAATATATTAGAAGATCCAAAAGAATGGCGTATATGGGATGAAGCTCTAAAAAGATATGAACTTAACAAAACAAAAGATAATTAAATAACGAAGAAAAGACTTACAGAACAAGCTAGGGATGTCCTTCAAAAAAACCAAAAACAGGCAGAAAATAAAGCAAAGGCTGAGTTAATATATTGGGCGACAGGTAGGACTAAAATTTACCCCGAAAAGATTTCACAAGAAACCATACTGATATAAAAGCTGAGTCAGAAACGAAACGAGAAAAGGACAGCATATCTTCTCGTTTCAGATCTGATTCAAATAATGTATGGGCTCTTAGAACAAGTAAGTATGTACTACTTGGTTTCTTTTTTCTCATCTGTGTGCGTATGATCTCCCCCACCGCAACTTCCAGCAAACGCCGTTGAAATACTCACGGGTGCGATCAGCAATGCCAATAGTAATACAAGCTTTTTCATAATTGAGTCTCCTTTGGGTCTGATACGGACGATTTCGTTTTGCAGATCACAAACTCCAACCCCACACTCCAAAACGAGTTAACACTCTAACAACCCCATATGTTGCGAACCTCAACTGTACATATCCCATACCGCACATGGATCACGCACTGGGTGTGCTAAGGTCTAGCACGGTAATTATTCATATAGAGTGCTTATTCTTTGTCGCAACAAACCTTAGAATAGTTGGTGTATATTGACAGGAATCACGAATATGCCGAGTAATTGTAATTGCTTGTATGTGACTTGCTGTTGCTGCAGGACAAAGGAATGTACGGTTCGTCGTCCGCATCATTTATCCCATAAAGCTCCGTTTTCCGTTGTTACGTAAAAATATCCTCACAAGATGTCGCTTTTTGTTACTCTCATTTTCATCCTGATAATCACTTCTCGAGTGAGCTACGACGAAGTTGTTCATAAATTGAATTTCTCCTGGTTCTAGATCAAACATCAAGTGGTTCACTGGATCACTCATAATATCGAACATTTTCTCGATCGCATCTCTACCTAATTGGTCAAAGTTTTCTCCCATCAGTTCATAACCTTTATACAATAGCCACTTAATAAATCTTCCGCGTACGGTTTTTCCATCGGAAGAAAAGATTGGGTAAAAGTGGGTTGGTGCGTCTCCGTCTAGATGCTCTCCCTGCCTATTCCACCAAAAGGGCTTATAAAGCCGTTCGAGGAATCTGGGGTAATTCTCTCGCAGAATATTATGCGCTGTAAGCATGCTTGCAACGCGGCTAATCCCTCCTTTGGGGGCGGTATTTATGACGAGAAGACCTATGAACGGTGGTGGAAAATTGAAGCCATAATCTGTATGCCATGAAAGTTCTTGGTTTGTTAGGTCACCTCGAGTGCGAGTGCCAATTTTCTGCCCCGTGTCAATGACGTCATAGAGTAGTCGGCCATCAAAAGACTGAGCTACTGGCCGAGCTATCATGCTACTTAGCACCCAATATATTTGCTTTAACTCGTCTTTATTAAATTTCTCGGTTGGTAACTTACTCACAACCGCTAGCCCCGAACCATTGGAAATGAGGTTTTGAATTTTCTGCATAAAACGGTAAGAAGCTTCTAAATCAAAATCTTTTGGTTCTAGGACTTCTAGGGGAGTGGGATTAACTCGAAGAAATGATATTAAGTTATGCAATTCATCTAAAACCGGATCTGGCAACTTTACTTTCCAGTCACTGGTCGTCAAATTGTCTCGCTTCCAGGCTAGCGAACCTTTTATTTCATTTTTATATACGGGTCCCATATCTACATCGTTAGTATTCATAAAATCTTGCCCCCATTTATCTCACCCATCTAATCGTTAGGTAAAGCGGAACATTGGTCCCGTTCGCCAAGCTCCCAGCTCAGGTCATCATATGTGTTTTATCTTTCTCATTTAAAAAGCATTCTCCTGCAACCATTCATAATAAATCTCAATACCCTCCTTCATGGTATACAGTGGTTTGAAACCTAGATCTCTACGTGCAGCCTTCAGATCAAGAGGGCCTATCAAATAATCATTTGGTGTTCTGCCACACTGCAAGTTGACACTTCCAGAATGGGTTAGATCAGCAACAATGTTAGCAATATCTAAAATTGTTGGGCATATCCCACCAGATATATTGTAAGCATCTCGCTTCAAGTTACAAAAGGGCGCCTCGAATGCAAGCTGTATGGCATTGAGAACATCATCCACATAAACATACGGTCGCGACCAATCTTTCCCAAAGCTGAGCTCTAAAACTTCATCATTTATGGAATTTTTGATTAGACGGTGTACAAGACAATCTGTAGTCCTTCTTGGACCGTATACTGCTCCTAGCCTGAGGCTAACTGTTTCGAGTTTGTGGATTTCACGATAGCTTCGTAAAATGTTCTCTGCTGAAATTTTACTTGCTGCATACGAATTAGATCCGTATTGCATCCTACTTTCAGCAACAATACTCCGATCTTTTTGTTCCCCATAGGCAACAAATGAAGAGAGAAAAACAATTCTTTTTACATCATTTCGCCTTGCCGCCTCCGCAATGTTAAGTGTTCCATTGGAGTTAACATCGAAAACCTTATAGGGGTCGTCTCTATATAACATTGGCCCGGAAATTCCACCGGCGTGTAAAATAGAATTTACTCGATTTGATGCAATCACATCATTTATAAGGTCAGCCTGGGTTATATCCCCTTTGATTAACTGGATTCCCATTTTTTCGAGTTCTGACGGTATTTCAATATCTAGGCCTATCACTTGCCTTCCCAGCTTTGCGAACTTCAACGCCATTGGATAGCCTATCATTCCATTGACGCCTGTGACTAAAATAGACACTAGTAGCCTCCTTCAATAACAGAATTCTACTTTTGCTTGATAGGAACAATTTTAGCTATCGTCATCAATGATAAAAAATAGAATTACAAATGAATCATCAATATGATTAGCAAAATGTTTAGTTAGTTTTTTAATAGGTCATCCTAAAAACCATAGGGACTAATCGAACCACTTGAGTAAATTAGGTCAGCTATTGATATTTTGTATGCCAAAATGAATTTGATGCCTCGGCAAACAAAGACGCTCACGGTCCTTAACGTCTATCTCAATAAAAATACACAGACCATGCCAAATGGATTACCGGTGCTTATTTTTATCGCACAATTTGCGTCCAATCCAAATCATATAGAACGGGAAAACTTTTAGCCCGCCTGCCTTAATTGTCATCTGTCTACTTATTAACTTCACTGTTATAAGTATTTACGTGAGGCAGTGTAGCGCTTAAAAATATGGAATATTTTGTATTTTTAAGATTTTAATCATAAACAATAATTGACTGCTCGAACATTAAAGGAGATTGCATATGTCCAACCTCCAGTCTGGAACCATTAGTTGCAAGTGTGGTAGGTGCGAAATAACTGTCGCAGATAAACGTGCGGTTCAATACTTTCGCTGTGGTTGTGAAGACTGCAGACAAGGTTTGGAATGGGCGAGAATTAAAGGCGGAGATAAATTAGAACAATTGCCTCACCTTTATTATATCCCCGCCGATATAACGTCCGTGAAAGGAAAAGATTTCATGGAAGTTTATAAACTTCGCTGTGAGGGAAGATCAACCAGGTTATATTGCGGTTCTTGTTATTCATTAATGGGTGTGGAACACCCAAATTATCAAGGTAATGTGTTTTTAATATTTCCTCGCCATTGTAAAACAGATTGTGACCTCTCGGTTAAGCTAACTGCCATTATCTGTATGATCGATTACCCTGAAGATTATGATGCTCCCCCCGAAGATGAAGTCCCCTTATTTTATTCACGCAAATTTAAGCAAGAGCAAAAACGCTGGTCTCAAATACCATTAGTTGCAGCAAACTTTAAACAGCGAACGAAACCTCGCAAGGGCATCAGCTTTACAGAATTAATTGAAGCTGTTGGACCGCCAAAAATCTTAAATCTCGAAAAAGGAGAAAGACTGATTTGATAGATTATTAAAATCAATCGGATTTTTTTTGAAGATCTTCATGTATTTGAAAAACCATTTCCCAAGGCAAGTTCAATATCTGTGGTCACTACAACTCAGTCATCGAAAGCTTATCTAGTTTTGACTGTGAGGGCGCCGCCTATTTGATAGACCTATGATGGGAAAATTTGAACCCAATTATCGGACACCATATAAAACGTGAGATAAATTACCAATTTCCTTCATGCAATTTTTTTCAAAGTAAGCTTTGTCGCCTTTAATCTTAATCTTTTTTTTCATACTCTTCTTATATGCTTCGAGGGAATTAAGCACTTCTTCATCACTTAAAAGTAATAAATCATTTCTCATCATTAACATCAGAGTTATCCCCTGCATTTACTAATGCGTTGAATTTGATGACAAACAAATTGGTATTCAATCAAAATCGAATGGAATTAAAACTGCAATGTGGTTTTTAACATAGAGCTTCACAAAAAAGAGATATTCTTGACGTGCTTTGTTAGTTTTACCACATCTTAAAGTGATCTAGGTTATAGTAGTAAAAAGCTTTTAATAACGAATTAGAATGAATACTTGCTAGGCACTTAAATGAAAGATTTATTTCTGCTAACTATACTCATATGCACATTGACTATGACATCGAGCTATGGCCAAACACAGACCGTAGAAGGAAGAGCCAGGGTTATTGATGGCGACACTATAAAAATAGAAAAAAGCCGAATACGGCTTCATGGCATTGATGCGCCTGAGAGTAAACAACGCTGTAAAGATAAAGAATTAAGCTATTGGCTATGCGGTCAAGCAGCAACAAAAGCGTTGAGAAAAAAAATAAATAATAGAGTTGTAGAATGTTTCTCAGATAAAAAAGATAGGTATAAACGACATATAGCAATTTGCTCTGTTGATGGGATGAACCTTAATCAATGGTTAGTTTTAAATGGCTGGGCCATTGCTTACAGAAAATATTCCAGGGATTATGTGGAAGCTGAAACAGCCGCCAAGTCAATTGAAACAGGAATCTGGGCAGGTGAGTTCGTCTTGCCGTGGGAATGGAGAAGAGGAAAACGTTTAAAGCAATAAAAGAGTTCAAATATTCTATAGAACTCTAAAGACCGCAGATTGCCCAGATTTTGAAATGTACATTACTAAGTAATAGTACTCTGAGCAGAAAATGGGCGAAAACTATATTTAAATTGTCTTACTATTAAAATCTATTCCTCTAGACACTCACGCCATCCAATGTAAAGCTGTCGTTATGATTCTCCAGAGTTCATTAGGAGACAACCCGCCTGGTCAATCAATAACCACCTAAAGTTGACCCGGTAAAATCTAATTCCCATACGCCGAGTTTGAAGATATCTATAAGAATTTTTTGCAGGAGTGAGATTTGGAGCAAAACGAAAGTTGGAAAACTATCATAAGTTCTTCGACTTTGATGTCCCTTGCTCTATTAGGTGATGCATTAATTTATGCAATTTTACCCCTTTATGCTGAAGACTTTGGCTTAACTATCCCAATGGTAGGAATTCTCTTGGCAGCAAATAGAATTGTCAGGATTTTTATATACACATTGATAAGCAAATTAGTAACCTTTTTTGGAGCCCGAACTCTTTGTGTTATCGCAGCAATAATGGCGACTGTTAGCACTTGTTTATATGGTATTGGTAGTGGTTTTTTTCCTTTATTATGTGCGCGGATACTCTGGGGAATAGCATATGCGATTCTCCTTCTATCTACTTTAGCCTACGCTGTTTCCAAAAAAGGGGAAGCTGGAACACGTATCGGCACGAGCCAAGCTATCCAACGTATTGGGCCTATAATCTCGTTGCTCTTAGGCACTTGGCTGGTTTCTATTTTAAGTCCAAATCACGTCTTTTTGGTTCTAACTCTTCCCACCAGTATCTCTATTTTTATCGCATTAACATTACCCAAACGAGAAAAGGCGCAACGAACATCAAAAAGCAACTCAGTTCATTTAACGAAACCTTCGGTGCTAGACTTACTTTTTTTTATTCAAGGTTATGCTATTGATGGCCTCTTCGCTGTATCGATTACTCTCATGCTGGCAGAAAATACGAGTTTAGCACATGCAGCGATTGGTGGTGGAGTGCTTTTGGCCTTGCGTCATGCAGGTGAAGCAATGGCCGCCCCTCTCTTTGGGAGTTTAGGAGATCGTTTTGGTGCAGTAAAAATATTTACAATGTCGGCAGCATTAACAGTCGTTGGACTACTATTAATTGCTTTTAATCAAGTGATTTCAGGGGCGATAATATTATTAATTTTCAGAGGTGCAATAGCTTCTTTAGGCCCAACAATAATTGCTCAGCAATTTGATGATACAGAAGCAGTTCTTGATAACTTAGCAAGATTACAAAGCTGGCGAGATATAGGGGCTGCAGCGGGACCAATGGTTACAGGGTTTGCTCTGGTCTATATTTCGGCAGAAATGCAACATCTAGTTTTGGCAATTATTTTTGGTGTGGTATTAGCACTCTCAAGTCCAAAAATCACAACAAATAATAATTGAGGTAGCACTTATTCATAACACGCTCTTATGAATAATTTGAATTGGTCGTGTAAGACAATTACAAAAGACTATGATATGCTATGCGTTACTATATCGTTATTAAATAGGTCGCTCACCCTTGATTAAAACGCGATACATAGTCCTACCTTCGCTTAGGTCATAATCCTGATGTGCTAAATGCAGTACAGCTCTATTGTCGGTAATTAGAAAATCACCTTTCTGCCATTTATGTCGGTAGCAAATTTGAGGCGTTATAACTTTGTCGAGAAGATTGCGAATGAGAATATGACTATCCTGAGCTTTCATGCCTAACAAATTCTCTAATTTGCCGGGATGTATATATATCGCTTTTTTGTGCGTAGCTGGATGCGTTCTTATCAAAGGATGAACAGGTAGTTTTCCAAATTTCTCACGCGCTTTTTCGTCAATATAGGCGAAATCTTCAATTTTATTAACCGTTTGAAGTTTACTCAGTATTTTCTGTTCGTTCTCATCCAACGAGTCATATGCTAGATGCATATTGGCAAAACTAGTATCACCACCCGTGTCTGGTAATTTAAGTGCATAAAGTGCTGTGAATTTTGGTGGAATTTCGTGATTGGTATGATCAGTGTGCCAATCGCGTCCTCCGAAGGGTATAATCTTTCCCTCCTTGTCAGGAGGCATTTCACGACTGTCAAGTAAAGCAATCTCTGGATATTCATCCATTAACGTATCCGTAAGATGTTGCTCCATCGTTTCCCCAAATAACCGAACCGCCGACAAAAGACTCTTCGGGCTAAATCTTTGGGCTCTCACCACAATCACCAAGTATTTTTCAATAGCTGAATTTATTATTTGAATATCAGTGTCAGAAACAGGCAAGGACAGATCAACTCCCACTATTTCTGCGCCGATAGTTTCAGAGAGTGGAGTCACAGTAATACTCACTTTCACCTCATAAAAAAGTAAAACGCCGATAAATGTTATTATATTATCCTAACAATACATATTGAAAGTCCAATTCATTGAATCAAAATCATCCACATGGAAAAGAACAGGGACAGTTCAATTTGTTTTGACTAATAGAAAACCTGCCTAAAGGCCACTTTGTAGATGTTAACTATTTATATTGTGACAGTGTCTATAATCAGCCCTTTATGATATATTCTTGTGTCATGACCTTCGATAGGGAATGACCATTGAAAAAGGGTTATTGTATGAGATGGCCAGGATTATTTCGTGCAATCAAAGAACAAATCAGAAGGCTAGGTAAATTAAAGAAGGATATTGCTAAAACTATCATTACTTAAAGACCTATCTTTATAACATAAACAAATTCACCTGCCGGTAGATTACAGTCATGCGCGCAATAACTAAAACAGAGATCAAAACTGCATTGGATGAAGTTGGCATAACCAATGGCCAAACGATAATGGTCCACTCGGACCTGACGCGAATAGGTTGGGTCGACAAGGCAAAATCCCGAGTAGATATCTTAGAATTCTATTTTAAATCTATAATGGATCAGATCGGGCCAGAAGGCACCGTTGTCGTTCTCAGTTGCACTGAATCATTTGCTCGTGATGGTGTCGCATTTCATTATGAAGAATCCCCTTCTGAGCAAGGGGTGTTATCGGAGTTTATTCGAACCAAAGATCATTCGATTAGATCAATGCACCCATTATTTTCGGTTGCAGCGTATGGAGCAAAGGCCACGCTCATTTGTGGATCAGAAATTTGCAAAACAGGGTTTGGGTATGGTTCCCCATTTCGCAAACTATATGAAACAGACGCCAAAATATTATGTATCGGTGTAGATTTATTATCTATGACGTTTATCCATCATGTTGAACAGATGTATGGGGTCCCTTACGGCTATACAAAAGAGTGGGACAATCAGGTTCATCGTTGTGGAAAAATATCTAAAGAACCATTTTTTGCTTTTGTTCGTTATCTAAATTCAGGTATAGACTATAACTTTTCGAAAATGCAGAATTTATTGTTAATGAGAGGCTTAGCAAAGAAAGCACCTCTTGGCCTTGGTTCAGTTTGGGCAGTCTCCGCTAGGGACGTTTTTGATGTTGGAATAGAACAATTGAAAAAAGATCCATTTTTTTTTCTTGATCAAACACCTAATAGTCAGCCATGGAAAAAATAATGAAAACAATCGTTTTGAGAAAAGCTTGATGGTTACTGTCAGTTCGATACTACATGATGTTTTGAAGATCTCTAAGAACGAACTCTCTATAGACCTCTGTATTAATGGCGTCGAACAGTGGGACTCGCTGGCACATCTTGAGTTAATGTTATATCTCGAGGAAGTCCATTCTTTGGTAATTGATGAGGATTCTATTATAGAATGTAGTTCCGCCGAAGGGTTATGCGAAAAATTAAATCTTCCTTTTTAATACTATCTCTTTTCTATAAACTTTGATTTATTATGAAACACAACAGATTTTTCATTGGCGATTTTAACTCTGACTCCTGCCAAAATAATGATTCTCATTCAGGAAATATTCTGACCCCATTTCTAAAAACAGTGAAAAATAAACCTGAGAGTTTAGCGCTGTGGGCAAATGATCTCGCGTTGAGTTATGGAGAATTATGGGCCGCCTCGGCGCCTATTGCGAGTTGCTTGAACGAAATTGTGCAATATCAGAAAGTTGAGTCTGTTGGCATCATAGCGAATCGTTCAATATCATCTTTTGTTTCTATAATTGCATCATTAGCTGCTGGCATTCCTTATGTTCCTATTCATTATAAATATCCTTTAAAACGCCAGATAAGTATTCTGGAACGAGCAGAATGTTCGGTGCTGTTTTTGGACGAGACAAATGCAAGCGTCATGGAAAAATTGCTGCCAAAGATAACTAAATCAGTTTCTATTCTTTGGATAGGCAGTGAGAATATTGATAAGAATTTTGAAATACCACACTGGCACAGGCTTGTTTCTGTAAATGCTACTGCGGGACGAGAACCGGAGACCAGCGATACTAGAGCCGCCTGCCTTTTATTCACCTCCGGTTCTACCGGTGAACCAAAAGGAATTAGAATTAAGCACTCCAACATCATAAGCTATGTAAAATCTATCCAGAAGATATACAAACCAAATGAAACAGATAGATTTAGTCAAATATTCGACCAGACATTCGATCTGTCATTACATGACATGTTTGTTGCGTGGTCCACAGGAGCATCGCTATTTTGTATCCCTGATAACGAGAAGCATGCGCCGAGTCGTTTCATAAAAAAGCATTCTCTTACGTTTTGGTTTTCGACACCTTCAACAATTGCACTTATGCAAAGTGCTAAACTGTTAAAGGCTAATTCCTTCTCAACACTCCGGTTTAGTCTTTTTTGCGGAGAACCATTAAGCTCGGAATTGGCAGAAAATTGGATGGCTGCCGCTCCTAAGAGTAGACTGCACAACTTGTACGGTCCTACGGAAGCAACCATAGCCATAACGCAGACTAAAATCACAAAGAAGTTATTGAATGGTGTTGATACGACCGTACCTATCGGTTTTCCATTGTCGGGCCAAGTTGCTGGCCTATGTAATTCGAGGGGTGATTTTATCATGGTCCAGCATGGTTCTCACGGTGAATTAGTTGTTGCTGGAAATCAAGTAACGGAGGGATATTGGCGAGACAAGCAATCTACTAAATCTAAATTTATATCTGGGCCAAATGGAGAAGAAACTAACAATACTAAATGGTATAAGACCGGAGACAGAGTAGTTTTCGATAGTGAATACGGGTTTCGCTTCTTGGGCCGTCTTGACGATCAGATCAAAATAATGGGACATCGGGTAGAAATATCGGAGATTGAGACAGTATTAAGAAAGGTGACGAAAATTCCAACTGTCGCAGTTATTGTAACCCCTCAAAAAATTCTGAGGTCACCGGCCATAGTCGCCTTCGTTGGAAAATCAAAATTTAGCCCAGCTGAGCTTAAGGATTTATGTCGCCAATTCCTCCCTTGGTATATGGTACCTAAAAGGGTGGTTGAGGTAAACGAATGGCCGTTGAATTCAAGCAACAAAACAGATAAGAAGGCATTATTTAAAATTGTTGAGGAGAGCATTGGTTAAACATGCGAGTTTTATTTGTTGGAGACGCTATATCAGGCAAGGTGATCCTTGAAGAGATTAAAAAAGTAGGTGCGTTGGTAGCATTAGCGATCCCCGATCGTGACCACAAAAATTTGCTCAATAATGAGTTGTTAACCATAAAAACAAGCAAAATAAATGAAACATCGATTATAGATAAACTGAAGTCATTAAACATTGATTTACTGATTAACTTCAACTCCAGTATTATTTTATCCAAGGACCTTCTCTCGTGCTTAACGATAGGAGGAATTAATTTTCATCCTGGGCTTTTACCACAATACGCTGGATCAAATGTTCACCAATGGGCAATGCTAGATAATGAACGCTGGTCCGGTGTAACTATTCATGTGATTGAAGGTAAGATAGATGCTGGACCGATTCTGCACGTCTCAAAAACCGAAATACTGATGGCAGATACTGGACTAACTTTATTTATTAAATTGATCCGACTAGGTTCCCAGCTCATTGCGCAATTATTACCCAAGATTGCTGAAGAAGGTTTTGTTTTTTCGAAACCCCAAAAGTTCTCAAATCGAAATTTTTTCCTCAAGAGCAAAACAGTTCAAAGACAAATTGACTTCAATCAAAACGTTTCAAATGTTCATCGATTTATTCAAGCGTTAAATTATCGGCCCGCTATTTCTCCTTTGGGCCATAGTTTTATCGATGCTCCTTTATCAGCGATCGAACCAGTGCGAATAGAAGTTGCAGAAAACACTTTACCTTCCGACGCCGTCCCCGGTGAAATACTCAAAATAAATAAAAAATACGTCAGTATAGCATGTAAGGATGGTAGTATTGATATAAAAAAATTCTGGCTTGGAAATAAGCTCGTTGGAGCAATCGACGGGGCAACTGCAAGTGGAATGAGTGTTGGACAAATAGTGTAAAGTAATCAAATAAAAAATTTTCGAAAGCTTGAAAAAGTGAATGTATCTAAACTAATCGATAAATGCAGGCAAATAGATGCCAATGAAGAACAGCAGCATTTAAAACGTATTCGTTCAAATGGCTATACAATTGTAGAAGAGGCTTTGAGCAACCAACTCGTAAACCAACTATTACTTATGGTTCGACAACAATTTAATCATCAAAAAAAAGATACCCTTTCTCAAGTCCCTGCTGAATGGGAAGCTGATTGGATATTAAATCTACAAAATAAGGATAAAGAATTCATTGATTTATTAGATCTACCTATTGCAAGGGCACTTATGATGCGGCTATTAAACGACCCACATTTTCGGCCTTTTCCAGCCACTGATCCAAATTATATATTGGGACAGTTTGTTGCTCGGTCATCTCTTGAAGAGCTGGAACTTCATATTGATGCGGGAATGCCACAGCCCGGTCATGACACGACTATGGTTCAAATGAGCTTCGTTTTAGAAGACACCAATTCCGAAAATGGATGTACACATGTAGTTCCGGGGTCGCATCTTCTAGGTGAGTATAGTGACCGTAGTTATCAAAACCCCATGCCGATCCCTGGTAGGGCGGGTGATCTATTAATTTGGGACGCGCGGCTATGGCATGGTAGTAAAAAGAATAATACCGACAACACACGTTGGTGTATTATTGCAACATGTCAAAGGTGGTGGATTAAACAATCATTTGATATGCCGAGAGCGTTACCAGAGAATATTTATGTGAAGCTGACCGACAAACAAAAAGCTTTAATTGGGTATTGTACAATACCGCCATTAGATGAAAAAGAACGGCGAACAAGAGCCATAAAATATTCTGATTTATCCGAATCGACAGAGGGACTTTGGACAAAATCATAAATAGAAAAAATAGTAAGATAAGAAAGGAGCTATAATTTGGATAGAGTAATGGCTCTTACGAAAGAACTATGTGAGATCAAGTCCGGCATAGTATGCGAAGAAAATGAAGCATTATTTCGCAGAATAAACCAAGAAATACCTTTGGACATATATAGATACAACTCAGGAGAAGAACATAATGGTTGGATAATCCCAGATAAATGGAAGGTGGAAGAAGCCAAAGTCTTTTTTGATGGCGACCTAATTTACGATGGTACAATTAATGCTTTGGGCGTGGCCCAATATTCGGAAAGCTTTGAAGGTGAGGTGGATTTAGACACCTTAAAGAAACACATCTTTTCAATACCATCATTACCAGATGCTCATGTGTTTCATTGCAATTGGCTTTACAGGCCCTGGGAAAGGAACTGGGGACTATGTCCACCACATCGACTAGTTGAATCACTAAAGCCCGGTAAGTACAAGGTGAGCCTTAAAACTATTTTTGAATCTGGGGAAATGTTGGTTGGACACCATCACATTAAAGGCAAATCTGATAGCACGATAGTCTTCCAATCTAATACTTGCCACCCACACATGGCTAATGATGGATTTGCAGGAACAGCAGTGATGATCCGTTTTTTCCAGTGGTTAGCTGCACGAGATAACTATTATAGCTACCGGTTAGTTCTATGCCCAGAACACCTTGGAACCATTTTTTATCTAAGAGACCATACACCAGAAGAGATAAATTTATATCTTGCGGGTGTTTTTGGTGAAATGATGGGAACGGAAGGCGATATTGTGATAGCCAGCAGTTTTGAGGGTGACGAACTAATAGATAGAGCATTCAGACATGTAGCTGCACATTCCACCCCGAATCATAGGTTTTTAGGTTTTCGTGAAAGCGTTGGCAATGATGAAACAGTCTGGGAAGCTCCAGGGTATGAGGTCCCATTTGTGCAGGTAAACCGCTTCGCAACACACTCGCAGCCATTTTGGGGGTATCACACAAATTACGATAATGTTGATATAATTCAGCCAAACCTTCTGGAAGAATTTTTAAAACTATTTAAAGATGTTGTTAAACTTTTAGAAAATAATGTTGTTATGCAGCGAAAATTTGATGGGTTGATTGCATTATCAAACCCTAAATATGATATTTATATGGAAAGATTTGATCCAAGCAAATCAATAGTTGGTGATAGCTCATTCAGTAATAAATGGGGACTACTTCAAGACTCAATCGTTCGATATTTTGATGGCAATATGAATATTTTAGATATATCGGAAAAACATGATTTGAGTTTTTTTGAAGTCCGAGAATACGTACAAAAGTTCGTAGACAAAGATCTAGTCAATATCATGTTAGATGAAATTCCGAGAAGATCCATAAAGCGGGTTAATTAGCAACAATGTGAGTGGAACGAATGTATAAGACAATCTTTTTTGGAGATTCCTTTACAAATTGTAATGGCTTACCACATTCAGACACATGGCCAACCATCGTCCGTGATACGTTAAACAAACAATTTGGGAGTAGAGTAAATTTAAAATTTGAGACAAGTGTTGCCACCCAAGAAAATACTCGTGGCGCTTTAGAGAGGTTACAAAGAGATATTTTGTTCGCCGAGCCAAATATCCTGACCGTTCAATACGGCACTAATGATTCGACCTATCTGATGAGTAATAGAGGAGCTCCTTTAGTCTCACAAGATACGTTTCGGTTCAACCTTTTAGAATTAGTTAATAAGTGTAGATTATTTAATATTCAGAGATTGATTTTTATAACTAACCACCCTGTGGCTCTGGACAGATACGATATAAACGGCTTAACACCCGATGAAAACACTCAATTGTATGATGAAATTATTAGAGAGGTCGCATCTACCTCGGCCTGTCATCTAGCCGATGTTCGGAGGGCTATGGAAAATTATAAACCTAATGAGCTATGCCTAGATGACCAAATTCATGTTAATGAGTTTGGGGCAAAGGTTTATGCTGAAACAATCGCTCCTGTAATTGCCAAGGCGTTAGAAGGTCTCATTGATCTTGAGAATCAACAACTACAGGTTTCGATCAAATGATAAAAATAGGATTGATTGGCGCAGGCAAAATAGCTGAAACTTTCCACCTTCCCGCATGGGCACAAGTGGTTGGAGCGGAGGTAGTAGCACTCGTTGATCCCAGAATAAATGTAGCTAAAAAACTGGGGCGAGAGTATGGAGTGTGTAATATTTTTAGCACTATTGACAATATGTTGAACTCTATCAAACTCGATGCTGTCGATATTTGCTCGCCTCATATATTTCATGCTGACCATGCGATTAGATCGCTAGAATCCGGACTTCATTGCATTATAGAAAAGCCTTTTACTACTGATAAAAAAAATGCACTAAAAATAGCTTCGGAGGCTGAAAAGCGTGGCCTTATTGTTATGTGTGCTCAACATCAGAGATTCAGGCCGGAGAGTATATTACTAAAATCAAAAATCGATGCTGGAGAATTTGGCGAAATTTATCATGTTAACGTTGAAGCGATGGCGAGTAGAGGCATACCAGTTCAAGTAGCCAATTCATTCACAGATAAACGTTTATCAGGAGGAGGACCACTTATTGATCAAGGGTCCCATGCTATTGATATAGCTTGGTGGTTGATGGGCTGCCCCTCCCCCTCATCTGCCTTTGCCGTCATGCATGATGGAACAGCACCAAAAATGGGAACCACCAAAAATGGAGCTGAGTGGACTGTCTATAATATTGAGGATTTTGCAACTGGGATAATTCGGTTCAAAGATAATAAATCAATAACAATTCGAACATCTTATTTTTCAAATTGCGCAAAAGATATCTTCTCCTGCGAAATACTTGGTACTAAAGGGGGAATTACTTGGCCAGACACCATTATCACCAAACCTTATGGAAATAATGTTAGGAGAAAAAAATTAAAGATTGAAGAGTCGTCCTTAGCGAGTGTCGCTGAGTTGAGCCATTTCACGTCTCTGATCAAAGGCACCGACCAGGCTATTGTTCCATTGCAGCAGTCGGTAGAACTTATAAAAATGATTGATGGATTATATGAGTCAGCAACCACAGAGCAGATATTTCATTTTTAAAACTAAACTTTAACTAACTTATTTATAAAATCTAAAATTCTTCCTTACTTGAATATCAAGAGGGCCGTATTTGATAAACAATTGTAAAAGCCTACCCGTTTATAAATTTTGCTAACGTTTACCCAAAGCAAGCTTGTATGCCTCTTGTCGTTTACGAAGCAATAGCATAGCTAAAGCGCCTATAATAGGTCCTGGCACAAGGAATAAAAACGCCCACTGGAAACTGCCTAACCACTCCGCAAAAATTGGAACGAGCCAGATAGTTATCACTGTAATCCCAAAACCAAGAGCCATTTGCGCTGTAAGTGCTGTCCCAACGAGATGTGGATCCGATAATTCTGTTACTGCAGCTGAAAATTGACCGCTATCAGCAATGATAGTCATACCCCAAAGCAATGCAACAACAGCAAAAATTACGGGAGGTCCATCGACAAGGAATCCAATTAAAAATGCACAGGTTCCCGAAATGATCATGAGTATCGCCGTAGTGTAACATCGACCAAAAATATCAGATAATAACCCACCGGCGATGCATCCTATCGCTCCAACCGCGACCACAAAAAAACAAAAGTATTCTGGCGTTCCGAATGGAAAATTCACAAAATTTTGTTGTGAAAACTGTGCAAACATCAATATCCAGGCCCACATCGCGTAAAGTTCCCACATGTGCCCAGCATAACCGTTACGACAGCGCGATGCCGATGCTTAACTGCCTCAGGCAGCTCGCGAGAAGTCCCGGATGTATATTGATACATGGCCATGTCAGCCGATGTTGTGCTGGTTACATAGGTAGTGTTATATGCTTCTAAATCGGAAAGAAAGCCATTATCAGCTATTAGAGTTTCAGTATCAGTACCTGACGCTAATTCAGATTTCTTAGTGTCTAAAATAACTAAAACGGGTTCACAGTCTTTCAGTCGAGCATTCAAACCATCCGGACCAAAAGCGGTGAATAAAGGCACAGCAACGTAGCTTGCTTTCATTATACCAAAAAGAACCGCGTAGAACTCCAAAGATGGTTCCAGCATAATGGCAACGCGATCTCCAGCTCGATACCCTTTTGTTTGAAGCCAGTTGGCTACACGGTTTGACCAGGTGGATAGATCACCGAAAGTAATTGTCTGATTTTCTCCAGTATCGGTAGCGATATTTATCGCTATACGATTAGGTTCGTGTCGATCTATACACTCGTAAGCGATATTTAAGTTATCTTTATCGCCATCAAAAAGATCCCATAATGCTTCTTTTGTAAAAAATTTATGGGCATCTTCATAGCTAGTATAATCAGTCAAGCGTGGCATGAATGAAATATTATCCCGTACTTCTATTTTTTGATATTTGATCGATTTCTTCATCAGAGAAACCAATCTCTAATAATAATTCAGCCGTGTGTTCGCCGAGGGGGGGGGGGCAGTATTTCTCAAGGTCCCCGGTGTTTTGGAAAACTCAACAGGGATTGCCGTCGTGTGCAACGGTCCTTCATTTTGGTCATCTATTATGGGAAAGAAATTTGTATCTTCGAGGTACGGATCATCCATCATTTCCTCTAAGGTAATAACCGGACCGTTTGGCAAATCAGCATCGTCAAGTAACTGGAATGCTTCGGTGGTAGTAAACTGTGCGAGGCCCTCAGCTAAGTAGGATTGAAGCGTCGCTATATTTTCCGCTCTTTGCGCCAGGTGAGTGAAGCGCGGATCTTGGATAAGATCCCCGCGTCCGATGGCCCTTAATAAGCGATGCCATTGCTCGTCTGTATGGGCTAGAACACAGACCATCCCATCTTTGGTTTTATACGGGACCCGGTATGGTGATAGAGCACGTGGATATCCTAATTCGTTGTTCTTTCCTTTAGAGCCATTCCATAGATGAGTTGTTAAATTAAAAGAGAGCATCGTCTCCAACATGGGTACGTGGATTTCCTGACCTTGGCCTGTCTTCTCTCGGTGGTACAGTGCCATGCCGATCGCGGATGCTAAAGTATGTCCACAAAACTTATCCGAAATGGGCATTGGTATGAAGCGTGCTTCTCCATTTGTTCTCTCAATTAAATTCACTATGCCGCTTTCGCCTTGTATAACGTCATCATATGCAGGGCGTCCATCTTTGGCTCCACCTCTCCGGTAGCCAGTTGCCGACGCATATATAATTCTATTATTTACTGTTTTAAGCACTTCATAATCAATTCCTAACCGTTCAGTTGCAGCCTGGCGCATGTTATGAACAAATACATCGGCGGTTTTCGATAATTCTAATAAAGCTCGTTTAGATTCGGACTTTTTTAAATTTAGGATAATACTTTTTTTGTTGCGGTTGGTTGTTTGGAAAAAGGGGCCTAGAGTACCAGTATTGCTCGTTCCAATCTGGC
This sequence comes from SAR116 cluster bacterium AG-313-A07, assembly GCA_003284265.1. Classification (GTDB taxonomy): domain Bacteria; phylum Pseudomonadota; class Alphaproteobacteria; order Thalassobaculales; family Thalassobaculaceae; genus UBA7326. The sequence goes on along the minus strand of QBVV01000003.1, from coordinate 91,114 downwards.
GCATTGGATCTCCTGATGGGGTTTCCACTTTTATTACTTCCGCTCCCATATCACCGAGAATTTGCGTTGCAACAGGTCCAAGTACATTAATTGTGAGATCAATTACTCGAATGCCGCTAAGAGGGCCAAGGTTTTGGGAAAGATCACTCATAAAAAATACTAATCTTCTGTCCTTTGAAGTTTTGGGTCTTTGCATTTCAGCATTCGAAGCGGCGTATAGGTAATTACTGTTTCCCCTTTTTGATTAATAATTTCATTGCGAGTTCTTACCAAACCTCGCCCTGGCCGCCGCGTCAATCGGGCTTCTATCACCTCACATTCTACATGGATGGTATCTCCAGCAAATGTTGGTGCATGGACATTTAGTTCCATGTTAAGGAACGCAAACCCTGTATGTTGCATGGTAGATTGCACTAATAAACCCTCTGCAAAACTATACACTAGTGCACCAGGTGAGACGCGGCCTTTTATATCACTTTCAGTTTTAAGGTATTCAAGGTCTGTAAACATCGTCTCAACCATACCGGTTGCATTAATAAAATTTGTAATATCTGCATCGGTAATAGTTCGTCCAATAGTTTGGAATTTACGTCCAACTGGTACTTCTTCATAGTGAAAACCAAGACCAACAATTTCCATATCAACAAACTCCAACTAAGCAAAAAATTGATAGCTTAGTTATGCACTATTGGGTGAGTTGTTACATCCCATTTAGCTTAAAATCGTATTGATGATAAAAGTTTCAGTTCGCTGTTGCAGAAATTTGATCATCCCAAACATTCTCTGGGAACTTTTCTTTTAATTGATAACTTTTTGAAAGCCCCTGATCTGATCAATTAGTCCTGATGTCGACCCGTCCAATTCACTGGGCGCTGGTTCCATTTTTACTGCCGGGAGTAGTTGACTCGCAAGTTCCTTGCCCAGCTCTACACCCCATTGATCGAAGCTATTGATGTTCCAAATAGCACCTTCTACAAACGTTTTATGTTCATATGTTGCTATAAGCATTCCCAACGTTTTTGGATCAAGTTTTTTGTATAGTATTGTTGTCGATGGCCTGTTCCCCGGGAATGTTGCATGGGGTGCTATTCTCTCAATATCTGCTAATAATAGACCTTTTTTGCGAAGGTGGTTCTTTGTTTCCTCTAGATTACGGCCTTTCATAAGCGCTTGAGATTGGGCAAAACAGTTAGCAATAAGAGTTTCATGATGGTGTTGCAGATCGTGATGCGCATTAGCTGCTATCAAGAAATCACAGGGAATAACATCTGAGCCTTGATGTAAGAGTTGAAAAAAGGAATGTTGAGCATTTGTTCCCACTTCCCCCCATATTACCCCTGAGCTAGCTGTTGGTATTTTTGACCCGTAACGATTTATTGATTTTCCATTGGACTCCATTTGAAGTTGCTGGATGTGCGCTATCAGTAATTCCAATCGTTGATCGTAAGGTATAATTGCATGAGATTTGTAACCCAATATTGATCGATGCCAAATACTTATTAACCCCAATATAACTGGGATATTTTTCTCTGGGGAGCAATTGCGGAAATGGTTGTCTAATTGATGTGCCCCACTCAAGAGCTGCCTAAAGTTTTCGGATCCAATAGAAATCAAGATTGGCAACCCGATAGCAGACCACAACGAGTAGCGACCGCCAACCCAGTCCCAAAGCTCAAAATGCCTTTCGGGCAGAATACCAAATTCTTCTGTCTGTTTTAAGTTACTTGATAGAGCTGCAAAATGATTGCCGACAGACTTAGGACCGAGAGCCTTCGTGATCCAAGTTCGTGCCGACCGTGCATTTAACATAGTTTCCTGTGTTAAAAAAGTTTTTGAGGCAACCAATATTAAAGTTGTTTCGGGATCCAGGTTCGACATCTTGTCGTGCAAGTCTGCGCCATCTACGTTTGTTACGAATTGAATGGCAATTGAGTTCTTTGAATAAGGCGCTAATGCTTTCACGGCCATACTGGGGCCGAGAACGGATCCGCCCACACCAATGTGTAGAATATTTTTAAAAGGCTTTCCGGTTGAGCCAGTTAATTTACCGGATTGTATTCCATCGGCAAAAGTGGTCATTTTGCTCAAACTTTCTTGAACTTGTTTTAGTCGTTCAATATTCATCCCAGACGATGATGTTGGTTTTGATTCTCTTAGCAAAGTGTGCAACGCTGCACGGTTCTCTGAAATGTTTATTGCAGAACCTGAAAACATCTCATTTATTCGTTCGACTAAGTTACTTTTAATCGCTAGTTGAGCTAATAGGGCCATCGTTTCGTCTGTCAGGAGATTTTTCGAATAGTCTACAAGGAAGTCATCAAGGCAAACTGAAAACCTATTGAAGCGATCTGCATCGCACTCAAATAATTGGTTAAGTGTTGTATTATTCATATCCCGGCTATGTTCTTTTAAGTTCTGCCAGGCATTACTTGCTGTATTCATTACTATCCCATCGTAATCCAATTAATTTGTAGTTTATATAATCGGTGATTTTTTTGATATAGCTCGGCCGGTTAAATATGTCTCTAAGATGGAAAATTGTTCGTCGTTCAGCGCTTGAAATTGAAAGGCTGTCTCATTTGTTTCGCTATTTATTCTCTTTACAATCATAGGAAGGGTTATCTTATTCATATCTATTAAATTATCACGATGTTTTATGGTCGCCTCGATTTCCTGAAGTTCAGAAAATACTGTTGTCTCTGCAGATATAGATAGCCCGCCAAGACTTATGTCGTTGATATCAAATTCATTATGTTGGTACTCAAGCAGAAGATTTTTTTCTTGTCGTCGATCGCGTCTATTTTCCTTTTCTCGTTTTCTAATAGTTGTCATATTAATCCCCTTCTGTGCATGACACTTGTTTGCATGTTCCGTTATGTTGCCATTCGGAAGGTCGAACGCTCACAAAATTTAGCAGAATTATGGGGAAAATAGAAATTAAGCTATGTACATTTAAAAATTTATTCGCAGCCGCTTGAGTTTTTCTTAAAAATGGAAGACAGTTTTTCTATCTTAGACTGGGGAGATGGAACGTGTTGGCCAATAAAAATATAATTCCTGTATCAAAGTACATAGGCGCGATGGTTTTGGATGTTGACCTGGCAAAGATAGACGAGAAAGCATTTACGGTGATATCTGACGCGTTTGATAAATATAACGGTCTTTTGTTCCGAGAACAGTCTCTATCACCAGAACAGCTGGTGAAATTTAGCCGTTTATTCGGCGACTTAGATCATGCGCCGCAAATGGAGAATGGCCAAACTGCTGTTGCGGGTTTCCCGGAGATCTATATCGTATCCAATATTTTGAATGAAAATAAGAAGCCTATTGGATCGCTTGGGGCCGGCGAGGCTGTATGGCATACAGACATGTCTTATCTTCCAAATCCCCCCGATATATCAATGTTATACGCATTAGAAATTCCTCCAGTGGGCGGCGATACATCTCTTTGCAGTATGGTGACCGCTTTTAATACGCTACCCGATAAGATAAAAGCTAAGGTAGCGCACCTGTCAATAAAACATGACGGCACATATAATTCAGGCGGCCTCCTTAGAAAAGGATTGCGGGAGGATAATGATCCAATGACATGCGCGGGGCAACCTCATCCAATAGTGTGCGCTCATCCCCGTACCAACCAACCAGTCCTTTATTTAGGAAGAAGACGAAACGCTTATATTGTCGGGTTAGAACGAGAGGAATCGGAAGATTTACTGGATAGCTTGTGGGACTATGCTACTTTGCCTGAAAATTCGTATACGCATCAGTGGCAAGTTGGTGATTTACTAATGTGGGATAATAGGGCAACCATGCATAGAAGAGACCCATTTGATTCTAGCGCCCGCCGACTAATGCAACGAACTCAAATAAAAGGACAAATAGCTCCATCGGCGTTCGAACCCTAAGTCTTAAGTATTTTTAATACCTCGCCGCAAAATTTATCAAAAGCGCTACCTTCGATCCATCGTACAACAGCGACTAGGTTGTAATCAGGTTCTACCCAAATCATATTCGAACCAAACCCAACGGCGCAGAAACCAGTCTTTGTAGCGCTGGGAAGTCGCGTGTGAGAATTATTCAACCACCAAAATAATCCGTAATCTTGATTGATATCGCAGGGGGCAAATGCCTGGTCGACATAGTGTTCTGAAAGTAGACGTTCCCCATTCCAGATGCCTTTGTTAAGTATTAAATACCCTACACGCGCTTGATCTTCGCTACTGATAAACATCCCACCTCCCCAGTGAGATCCACCAGATACAGATTGAATATTTTGGTTATTAATCTTAACCCAAGAATTTTCATAGCCATGCCACTCCCAATCGTTACTTGCTCCAATAGGGTCCATTACACGTTCGCGCAGCAAATCAGGAAGTGGACGTTTAGCTACCCTCAAGAGGGCAAGGGCAAGCCTATTTACGCGGACGTCATTATATTCCCAATGGGTCCCTGGAGATTTGAGCGCTCTTTCATTACCTTTATCAGCATTATCTTTTGGAGCGATATTGAGGTTGCGATTATGATCTATTTGATCTGGTTTGCCCCACATGGTGCCTTGCCACTCGCTGGTCATTTGCATCATTTGGCGCCAAGTAATGGATTTATTATGTGGACTGTCAAATCCACCATCATCTACTAAGTCTGAAATAGGGGCATCAAAATCCGGAATTAGCCCATCGTCCTGAAGTAAACCAGCGCATAGAGAAAGAAAGCTTTTTGCAACAGAGAAGGTTATATCAGGTCTTTTAGTATCGCCCCATCTGGCGGCGACTTTACCATTCAAAATGATCAAGCCGTGAGGGTCTTCACGTGATCGGGTCTTGCCTATGATATCCCCCCATGGTGGAGGTTCAGCAAAAGCTCGATTTTCCAGAGCTTTTTGAATGTTTCTATCCAACAAAGACTCATTTTTAAGGGCATGATCAATAGCAGACTGAAAATCCCTGGGCGGAAGTGCGTCGAATCGTTCCCAATTGCCTCCTGGCGGAGGGAAATATATTTGACTAGATCGATGATTACCGGCCATTGATGGAACACCTTTTAATTTTATTGACTTAACTTGATTCAGCTATGCAAGGAATTATCGTTTTTCAAAATCTATCAATTCATCTATGGGTAGGCTGTTGAGATGCCTCCGAAGTACGTCTAATGACAATTCTATGGCACCCAATCGAATCCAATCATGGCCTCCCAGCATTCTAGCGTGGCGTCCAACGGTTTCATCAGGGCCAGAAATCCCGATATATATATCGCCTCCAAGTTCGATCTTATCGGATCCTTTATCAAGATCTATTAAGACGGATAAGGCATATATAGAACCACTTTCTTTCTTTAAGCTTGCCGAAATAGCTTTGGCTATATCGAGGTTCAGAATGTTGTTCTGCTCGGTAACAGGCATTCCGACAACCCTGCATAAATGCTTTAAATTCCGAGCAACTACGTTTTGTATTATAGGATCCTGGTTGCCTGGTTTGGGATTTAATCGTGTTGCTATCGCGCCGCTTGTAAACATTTCTGCTGTAGCAAGTGTAGCATTTTGAGAAGTTAAGGAATCAATAACAACTTGTTCAAGCGTTTGATCGTCTTCTGCAATGATAAAAGTTCCCAGCCGTTTGCGGATCATTTCTATAGCAGGTGCTAATTTTTTATCTAACTCGTCATTAGTTGCAGCTTGCGCGGCTAACTTAGTTTCCAGTTGAGGGTAGTGAGCTTGAAATCCTAATTTCAGACTGCCGTCTGTTGCGAGTGTCTCTACACCATTCAGTAGCTGATCTGCTCGAGATTCACCGATGCCAAACGAGTGGAAACGTTTCAATCGATTGACAACTTTTAGACCACTCATTTTCAATAATCTTGGGATTACTTGTTCGTCAATCATTTTTCTCATTTCGCGGGGAACCCCTGGAGTGAAAAAGAAGCGTGCATTACCGATATTAATTGCAAAGCCGCAAGCGGTACCAATAGGATTATCGATGAACTCTGCGCCTTCAGGTAACATGGCCTGTTTTTTATTGTTAGGCGGCATCGTGCGGCCTCTTCGCTCATAAAAATCAACCATGCGCGACAACCAGTTTTCGTCTAAAATTAACCCAACGCCAGCAGCTTCAGCTGCTACTTCTTGTGATAGATCGTCCACCGTTGGCCCTAATCCGCCGTTTACTATTACGGCATCTGCCCTTTGGGAGGCTTGTTGAAATGCAGTTGCTAAACAGGAACGATCGTCACCAACTACAGTACTCCAATGCATTGTAAGACCAACTTCACCAAAGCGACGGGCCATATGGCTGTAATTGGTATTTACTGTTTTCCCGGTTAAGATTTCATCACCTGTGCATAAAATTTCAATGAGCATTAATGTTCCTATTTTATTACGTTGCCGGGCACCGAACATGGTGTTGCTAATAGTATTTTTTTTATTACAGATTAGTAAATAAAGTTTTTGATAAAAACCTTTAAAAGTCGATATTGCGCGGATCATGAACGACGTCTAATTCAGGTAGTGCGGTATTTAATATAAAGGAGGAGCAGTTTTCGATAGCTCGTTCAGCTATAGAACTAAAATTATCGAAAGTTGCTCCGGCGCAGTGCGGAGTGAGAATAACATTTTCTAGGGAGGTCAATGGATTATTTTCTGGAGGTTCAGTTGAGAACGTATCAATGCCTGCACCAAATAATCTCTCGCTTCCAAGAGCTTGGGAAAGTGCAGATTCGTCGACTAAACCTCCACGTGCACAATTAATGAGAATAGCACCCTTTTTCATTAGTGAAATCTTATCCTTATCTATGAGGAGCGCGGTTTTTTTATTCTTCGGTAAATGCAGCGTCACAATATCAGATATGGTTAGTAACTTACTTAAGCTCACTCGATTTAACCTCAGTTTTTGTTCCAGAGAGGCTGGGGCTGGAATTGGGTCACAGTAAACTACATCAGTGTCAAAGGCCCTTAGTAGTTTTGCTACTTGACGCCCAATCGCGCCAAGTCCAATTATACCGACAGTTTTTCTATAAATTTGTTTATTGTTTCCCCTGGCCAACTCTTTACCCCATTCTCCTTTGCGAGTTCGGTTGTCTAAATTCGTCAAGCCCCGTGTTACGGCTAACATCATCATTATTGTATGTTCAGCCACCGGAATATTATTCCCAGCATTGAGCCGGGCAACACCTATTTTGTTATTCATACAATATTGGATGTCAATGTTATCAACTCCAGCCCCCATTTTTTGAATGAACTTTAATTTTGGAGCTAATTTCAATAACCGATCGTCCAACTTGGCTCCCATCAGTAAAGCAATATTGGCATTGCCAAGAACTTTTACGCGCGCTTCTTTAGTGTCTTCACTGATAGCTAAGCAGCGCCATTTATTGGGCATTACAGACTGTATTTTTGCAATAATTGAGGGTTCAAAGCGGTCAATTATTGCTACTAGTGGATGCTCCATGGAACTCCTTCAGTCGGGTTAGAATTTTTAATGCTCATATAGGCTGATCAGCATTCTATCTTCTCTCTAATTCATTTGCGGCTTTATTCAGAAATTGGTGGTCGATATAGTTATCGGCAGGAGCTCCTTTCCGATTTTTTATTTCTCTAATTAATGCACTCACATCGATTAATGTTTGAATGCCCTTTATATTTGCGTATCCATCGATAGAAAATATTTTTTGAGTAGTATATTCCTCCCAGGCGGCGATGGCATATTTTTTAGCGATTCCAGTTTCTTTCATAGCGATATCAACCATTAGATTTTTGTTTTCGAAAAATAATTGGTGTGCACGAATAAATGCCCGCAGAAAAGCGCGCAATGTTACGGGGTTTTTATGGAGCCAAATTTCATCTACATTCAATGATGTGAACTGAAAGTCAGGGAAATGATCTCGCGGTTCTATAAGCGTCGTGTAACCTTGGTCTCTCGCTATGTAATTCAGCGGCGCACCTTGAAGTCCAGCATCTATTTCTCCATTTTGTAGTTTTTCCCACCTCGCCAAAATTGGCCCCACCTCCGTAATCGAATAGTCTTTTGGATAATATAATTCATGGATCTCCAGAGTTTGCATGATTAAGGAAGAACTGCCAGCATTAAGGGATGAGACACCAATTGTTTTATCTCGAAGATCTTCTGGTTTTTTTATTAGATTATTTGCCATCAGAGAAAATGCTAATTTATTGACATTCCCTCCGATTATCAAAAGAGAACCGCCATTCTCACGGTTAAGGATAACATGCTCTGTGACGCCATATGCAAGCTGAACTCTACCATCTATGAGCCGTTCTGTTACCTCATCTATGGGCTCGTAGAGTTCTATATCAACATCAATACCTTCATCTTCAAAAAGATTACAATGTTGAGCGACCCATATCGGCATATTGAAATAATTCCTCGAAACAGCAGCAAATTTAATTTTGGTCATTGGTTACCTAGTTTACATGTTTTGGAACTTTGACATTGACGCCTCTGCATCTACCGATTGAAAAGATGATAATGATAAAATAAATAAAGTTCACTGAATAAATAGTTCAGGTTAGGCTAATCTTGTTTCTGGTGCGCAATCTATATTAGAAAAGGCAGGCAAACGTGTTAATGCTTAAAAGCCATATCCAGATGGACATAAACAATTTTTCATTTTGTGGTTAAAATGAGGGAGTAATAGATTATGGGAAACGTTGCGGGTCGAGTGTATGGCGCAAAAGCTCGAATGGCATTGATGGTGCCATCGACTAATACGGTTGCAGAAACCGAGTTTTGGAAAATGGCCCCTGAGGGGCTGACAGTGCATACTTCGCGAATGCCGTTTTTTGCAAATCGCTTTGATAGTCCGTTTGATGAAATGGAAAGCCATCTACCGCGCGTTATTGATGAGGTAAATTCAGCGGACCCTGATGTAATCGCCTACGGATGTACCGCTAGTTCCGCAAAGGGCAATCCGACCGACTATGAAAAGAAACTTACCCGAAAAACTGGAAAACCAACCGTTACTGCCGCTGCTGCATTAGTTGAAGCACTGCGAGTATTTTCAGCTAAAAGAATTGTAATGATTACACCCTACCCCCAATCCACCAATGACAAGGAAAGAGTGTTTTTTCAGGAAAATGGAATAGAAGTAATCCGGGATGAAAGTATTATTGTAGACGAGGGACAGTTAAAATTCAAAAATATGAATAGAGTGCCTAGTGACTTATTAATCGACCGAGCAGTTGCGTTGGGTGTATCTGATAGTGTCGAGGCGGTTGTCCTAAGTTGTTGCGATATGCCGACACTCGCAGCAATACCAAAAATAGAAGAAGTCATCGAAAAACCGGTAACTTCCAGCACGCAATCCTTGTTCTGGAGGGCAATGAGAACAGCTGGAATAAAAGATCCTATTGACAGAATGGGGTCACTATTAAGCTATATTTGATTTGTCACCACTTAAAAAGGACGATCCAATGAATACGCCTCTATTATTTACACCCCTCAAAATTAGGGAAATAGAGTTTAAAAATAGAATAGTGATCGCACCAATGCATCAATATTCTGGAGTTAAAGGATATCCTACAGATTGGCATTTGATGAGTGTTGGGCGCTACGCAGCGGGCGGTGCTGGTCTCGTTTTTGTTGAATCGACAAAAGTTGAGCGTCGGGGATGTGGAACAATCGGTGATTTGGGATTATGGGACGACGATTTTATTCCCCATTTTAAAAGATTGGCAGACTTTATTCGATCTCATGATTCTGTGCCCGCGATCCAATTGGGGCATAGTGGCAGAAAAGCTAGAAGATATAGACCTTGGGAAGGAGGAAAGGCGTTGGATCGCTCGGCTGACATCGATGATTGGGACGATTGGGAATTGGTTTCCTCAACCAGCGATAGTGATCCAGGTGATCCTTCTCCACGAGCACTCTCTGTTGACGAAGTTAAAACTCTTGTAACACGTTGGGGGGAGGCTGCTGTCCGGGCTGATCATGCTGGGTTTGACGTATTAGAAATTCATGGAGCACACGGTTACCTGATACATCAATTTCTATCACCCCATGCAAATCGTCGAAACGATATATATGGTGGTTCAGAGGAAAATAGGATGCGATTTGCTGTTGAGATAGCAGAAGAGGTACGATCAAAATGGCCGGTGACTAAACCCCTATTTGTAAGACTTTCGGTGGAGGATGATGCAGGCTGGGGGCCTGATGAAAATGTACGTTTGTCAAGAGTGCTTAAATCAAGAGGTGTTGATGTGATAGACTGCTCGTCTGGTGGCATACGTGGTGCACCGGTCGTAAGTGCTGGCCCAGTTGGCTATGGGTATCAAGTTCCTTATGCGGAGAAGCTCAAGAAGGAAGCTTTAATCCAGACAATGGCGGTGGGCTTGATTGTTCACGCCGATCAGGCAGAAGAAATCCTGCAAAGCGGAAGGGCTGATCTTATCGCCATAGCCAGAGAGGCTATGCAGAACCCGAATTGGCCACTCGATGCTGCTCAAAAACTTAATGCTTCAGCGCCATATGCTTTAATGCCAAGCCCTTATAAATATTGGCTGGAGAAGAGAGCGAGACAGGTAGAAACCTTAATCCCATCAACCCATACAGATGGAATAAATTTAAAATCTTCTGATAAAAACTAATTAATGGTTGCACTAAATGATCCATCGTCAGTTAATTTCTATTGGAGCCTGAGAATATGAGCCTAACACATTCACCGACGAGGTCACTGGGAGGTATGGTGGCTGCGGCACATCCACTAGCAGCAGCTGCTGGTGCGGAAATATTGAGAACAGGTGGGAATGCATTTGATGCAGTTGTAGCCACGGTTGCCACATTGAATGTGGTTGAGCCATTTATGTCTGGGCTTGCGGGTTTAGGTGTTGCAACATGTTGGATAGAAAAAGAGAAGCGAATCAGGTGCCTCGATTTTACGCCAAATGTCCCTAAAGAATTTTTGGCTGAAAAATTAGATAAAGAAGCGACTAATACCGGACCGTCCGCGAGTGGCGTTCCAGGAAATCTATCTGGGTGGTGTACTCTTCATAGCAAGTATGGTTCAAAAAAATTATCCGAACTTATGGCTCCCGCGATTAGACACGCCGAAGAGGGATTTCCGGTCTCTAATCTATATGTCCATATGGCTAATTTGACCGCTGCAAGGGCCTGTACTCCCGAATGGAGACAAGTCTATATGGGAGGCTTAGATCGTATTGAGGAGAATTGGATTTTAAGGCAGCCACTGCTCGCTCATACATTAGAAGCTATTGCTTCTGAGGGTATGGCCTATTTGTATCAAGGTGCTTTAGGACAAGAGATGATATCCCATATCCAAAGCCTCGGTGGCTGTATGTCGATTGCAGACCTGGAAGCTGTCGAGCCGGAATGGCAAGACCCTGTATCGGCAAAATACAAAGATCTTTTAATCAATGTTCCTCCGCCGCCCGCAGAAGCATTTCAATTTCCATTAACGATGAGGATACTGGATGGTCTCGATATATCGAGCTTAGAGCATTTAGGCATTGACCATCTAGACCGTGTCCTGCGATCAATTAGGGTAGCTGCAGGTATTCGTATTTTGAATAACAATCGATCGCCAAAAGATATACAGGAACTCATGACTGAAAACTCGGTTGAGCCGCTCAGGGAAAAAGTTTTAAACCCTTCTCCAATTATTGGTTTAACTGAGCAGTATGAACCTAACTTAGACCCGTCATTAGCTGAGGCACGATCACATACTACTTCGATTTCAGTAGCAGACCGGCAGGGGAATATGGTTTGTCTTACCCAAAGTCTAGGGTCTCCATGGGGCTCTAGTCTGGTGATCCCCGGGACGGGCGTATGTATGAATAATTTCATGAATTGGGGGGACCTTCATCCAGAATCACCAAATTACTTACTAGGTGGAAAACGATGGGCTATGTGTTTGAGCCCCTCTATATCGATGCGGGGGGATCATCCAGTTTTGGCATTGGGTACACCGGGTAGTTATGGGATCATGCAAACTCAGACCCAGGCGTTGGTGCATCATGTTGATTTTGGATTAAACCTTCGAGAGGCTATCGAAGCGCCGCGCGCCCGGCTGTTTGACGGTCAGAGAGTGGTATTGGAAGACAGAATCAACAGTGACGTGATTGATGAACTGCGCCTTAAAGGTCATGAAATAGAGACCCCTGGTCCATTTACGATGCAATGTGGCGGGATGCAGGCCGTTGGGCGTGATCCCTTAAACGGCGCACTCACTGGTGCGGCTGATCCTCGGCGGGATGGAATAGCAATTGGAGTTTGATCAATTCATGTCAGGTTTGAGATTCAAATCAAGTACTTTGCCTTTAAGTTCATTGGAGACGGCAGGGTACCAGTCCGTCACGAGCGGATCATGGCCAGAGATTAATCGATCAATTCCCCCAGCGAGTTGAACACTTGTTCGGTAACCCTCGATCATTTTCTGTAAATCATGAAAAATAGCAAAAGGACGTTCCGTTTCTACCTCTTCGTATAAATGAACTGCGTCAGAGGCTAGCAATATCCATCCTCTTTTCGTATGAACACGAAGTATCATCTGCCCTCTTGAATGGCCGCCGACTAGGTGAAATTCTATACCTGGCGCTACCTGATTCACAGTTTCCATATAAAATGACAACCGCTCCTCATACAAAAGATTTATCAACTTCTGTGTATCTCTTTCGTGGTATGCAACACGAAATGGCGCATAGGTGATGTCAGGGCCTGTGATTGAGGTCATTTCGTCTACGTGAATTGAAAACTCGGCTTGTGGGTAGTGATCTAAATTTCCAACGTGATCAAAATGCGCATGAGTTAATAGAACCCTATTTACTGTTTTGGGATCAATTCCAAATTTATTTATGATTTCAGATGGCTCTTCTAAAAAATTTCGCCCGCCATCACCGGATAGATCTGCATTAAAACCAGTATCAACAACAAATATCCCGTTAGGTCCCTTTATGACATAGGTAAAAAAATCCAGACCACGGATCATCTTTGATGGATTGCCACCTAAAAACGTAGCTCCCTCGGGACGCTCAGGTTGCGTAGCATATCGAATAGCGTAAACCTCATGTACGGGAAGCTCGGTCATGATATTCCACTTTCTTTTAAGGATTTATAAAATTTGCAGATGCTACCATTATACCGGGAGAGATTTTATCTTCAACGAGGGACTCTATTTTAACGTAAAGGTAACACAATTCAGGTAAATACAGCTATTACACCAGTATAAGCATAGACCCGATCTCTGCTAATTTCACCATTTGCAAAAAAACCTGCTATGGGAAACTCTCCTAATACTTCTCGTATTATGTCAGTCTCTTTATTAGGAGTTGAAAACTGGTTGGGACCGCGCGCAGCGCAAGATATATAAATCCCCCCACGGATGCGTTTGTTCCTGATCCGATCTTTTATGGAGGACACCATTCGCTTCATGTCTTCTACCGCTGTTTTTAGATCTCTTCTGCAGATTAGAATAGAATCACCCTCAGAAATTGCTTCCCCAATTGCTATAACTTTACTTTCGGGATCAAGTCCGACCAGATTACGAACGGTATAATCTGCAGTGTCCGAGCCTTGGACGGGTAACGCAACAAATATGGTGCCCGCCATCGCCTGAAGATTGTTCTCGAATTCGTCTCCCAAGTATTCCATCAAGACATCAAAAGCAGGCTTCTGATCCAATTCTATGATGACATTTTGTTGTGCTTTTGTGACGGTTAATGTTTTGCTTATCGGAGAGCAGCCTTGGCTAAGGCCGGTGAATACTTCAGTTTTCATAGGCGATACTGCTATGCCGCTCATACAGGTTTTCTCAGCATTTACAAGATGTGGAGAGTCGCTTGAGGCAACCGTTAGACCGCCAATCAGAAAGCTACCAGTCGTTTCAACTAGATTACCTATAGCGTCCATAGCATCGGTATGTCGCGGGTCCACGTGACTTATAGCAAGGGGCATAGTTGCTTCTGTTAACCATTCAGCTTCTTTGCCCGAAAACAATGTCCCGACATCAGCATTACCGGAAAACACTTTACAGGCGTCAGGAGGGAGATCCAAAACGATAACAGTGGCGGAACTTTCTCCAAAAATCTCTTCGGTGTGGCTAATAGTGCCGTATCCGGAGGCACACGCCCAATCCGCTACACCCGTTTTAAGTCTAAGTTGCTCAAGCATTTTCTTTAGAAAGGGAGCGAGATCCTCTGACGTATAAAGGATCCCAACAGTGCCCTTTGGTACAGCTAATTGCGAGGCCAATTCCTCTACGCTTTCATCCCACGCGGTCTTCCTGCTTGTCGCTGAAGAGAACTGTTTATTTACCTGTTGCATTGTAATCATCCAAATCCTTACGGTTTAATCTTCGTATTACTGATATGGATAGCATATTAGTTAGGGAGAATACTCTCTATCGCCGATATTACCTTGGAAGAAGTGGGGGATGTATTTGAAGCAAACCAATCGACTGCTTTTCCGTCTCCATCTATAAGTATTTTGAAAAAGTTCCAACGAGGTTTTGAGAGCGCTCCTAATTCTTTTGCCGCCCAAACATAAAAAGGGTGCGCCGACTTACCACTGACCACCTGTTTTTCTGTCATTGGGAAATTAACATTAAAGTTAACGGTACAAAAATTCTTTATTTCTTTTTCAGTGCCTGGCTCCTGACCACCAAAATCATTTGAGGGCACACCCAATACCACGAGTCCCCGATCTTTATATTTTTCCCAGAGCGACTGCAGTCCATTATATTGTGATGTGAACCCGCATCTCGAGGCGGTATTAACCACTAAAACAGCTTTTCCAGAAAAATCGGAAAGTTTTATGTTTTCCTCTCCATTTATCGATTTAAATGTAAACATATGTGAACTCCCAGCAAATGTAACGTTTGTTATAAGTATCCCAACTAACATGATTACGACACTGCAGATTTTTTGCATTACTACCCCTTTAGAGTTTCATTCTGACGATGCGCCACTTAGGTTCCTACCAACAATACTAGAATGCCGAAAACTAACGCTAGAATACCAAAGAGTTCTGCTCCATTAGTCTTCTCCTTAAAAAATATGTAGGATGCTATAAAAGTAAAGACCAACTCAATCTGCCCAAGAGCTCTAACATAAGCCGCGTTTTGAAGCGTCATGGCTGTGAACCAGCATGCTGAGCCGATCATTCCACTTAATCCTACCAAAATTGCTATTCTCCAATTTCTGATAACGTTAATCACCTCGCCTTTCTCTTTTAACTGAAGGTAAATCGTCATTGCCAACGTTTGAAATACAGTGACACAAGCTAGCGTATAAGCCGCTTGAATAACGACACCTTCGCCACCTAAAGATAACGACGCAGCTCGGTAGGAGATAGCTGACATACCGAACATTGCTCCAGATGCTAGACCGATTAAAGCGGTCTTTTGAGATAGAGACTGGATAATATTTTTCAGGCCGTTTTCCTGGCGTGCTGTTGAAATTGCCATCACGCCAACGAGACTAATCATAATTCCAATTATTGCACCGGGCGTTAAAGGATCTCCAAGAATTATTAGCCCAAATACGGCTGTTTGAGCAGTTTCCGTCTTGGAATAGGCCGTGCCAACTGCAAAATTACGAAACGAGAATAGATATACTAATAGCGCTGTTGCTATTATTTGTGTGCCACCCCCTATTATGCCAAAGATGATAAAATTGGCATTGGGTTCAGGTAAGGGGAGATAAAAAAATTGATTGAGAATAAACAGATAAAGGAATGCGAAAGGAACGGCATAAAAAAATCGGACATACGTCGCCCCAGCTGTACTTAGCCTCGATTTAAGATGCTTCTGTAAAGCGGACCGTAGGTTTTGCGAAAATGCAGCAAGGATGGTTATAGGTATCCAAAGTTCAATCATATTTGCACCTCAACGTCGGCATTATGTTATGTCGAGTAGTTAAAAAAATATTTGAGCTGTAATTTTCTAATCGGTTGGACAATCTATAATTACGAACTTCGTCTTATGTGGCAATCCGATCGCTTCAGGACATCTGGTTGCAATTCAATTCCAAGACCGTTTCCAACAGGTGCACTAATTCGTCCATTTTCAACAGGCGGCAGATTAGTCATTAATTCGCCATACCAGCCGTAATAGAATGCTCTTACTATTTCTTGGATATCACAATTGTTGGAAGCGAGTGCCAGGTGCGTTGAAGCTGTCAATGCAACAGGCCCTGTACAATCATGAAAAGCAACTGGAACATGCCATGCTTCCGCCATTCCGGCAATTTTTTTTGCCTCTGTCAGGCCGCCGCACCAGGCTATGTCCATAATTATGAGACTTAGGGAGTCCAACTCTAGCAAGTATCGAAAATCGGCGACCCCTCCTCTCGTTTCACCAACTGCGATTGGTGCTTCTGTCGATCGTGCTACTCTATCAAGGGAACCTAGATGATCCATAAATACAGGGTCCTCTACCCAATATGGGTCGAATTGCTCCAGCGCCCGGGATATTTTTACAGCGTTCGGTCGATCCCAAAGCGCATGTAATTCAGCCATAATATCGATTTTATCGCCTACCGCATGTCGGATTTTTGCAAAAGGTTCTAATGCTTTATTAAGATCTGTACTAGATAGGTGGTGGCCATTTGATTGTTCCGCTGCATAATCAAATGGCCAAATCTTCATCCCATCAATGCCCATTTCTAAAAGGGAATGTGCTAATTCATCAGCTGTATTTAAAAATGCATCAAGGTCCTCATACGGGCCATCCTCGATATTTAATCCAAAGTTATTTGTGCCTTGGCCAGAACTTTTTCTCACATAGCGATAACCTGCACAGGTATTATAAACACGAATATCTTCCCTAACGGCGCCTCCCAATAATTGGTGTATTGGCTGATTGGTTGCTTTTCCCCAGATATCCCAAAGCGCAATATCAATGGCCGATCGACCCCTTTGTTCAGCGCTAGAACCTGCAAAACCAACATAGCCTATTAGTTTGCTATGGTAGCGCCCAATCAGCCTAGGATCCTGGCCTAGTAAAATAGGAGCGATTGTTTCGTGAATATGTGCTTCCACGGCACCCGGTCCAAAAAATGTTTCACCCAATCCTACTACCCCGTCATCTGTACTGACTTGCACCCATAAAAGATTAGGAAATTCCTCAATTCGAACAGTTTCTATTGCAGTAATTTTCATAAAATTAGCTCTCAGTTTAAAACATAAAGTACATAGTTTGCCTCAGCTTACCGCTTTCTTGCTAGTGCTTCCTTCAAATCATCGACTGCGTGTTTGATTGCATCAGAGACTGCCATTTCCCATTCCTTTGGATTATCAGTATTGCCTTTATCTGGAAAAAGAATAGCCCGTGAAGAGTTTACAATGCCCCCTTCATAACCATTAGGACCTCTCACAAAAGTTCTAACCGCGTCATCGGCTGCACCCCCTTGGGCCCCGTATCCTGGGATAAGGAAGGGTGTATGAGGCAACAATTCTCTCAAGCTTTCCCCTTGAGCTGGATAAGTTGCTCCTACTACAATTCCTAGAGAGGACCAACCTGTCCGAGGGGCTTCAAAATTTTTTGAAAGGGGCTCCAACTTTTCAGCAATTTTTTCAAAGAGTGTCTTTTCTCCAATTAGCATATCCTGGAAATCTCCAGATCCGGGATTACTGGTTTTAACCAATACAAAAATCCCTTTCTCATTGATCTTAGCTGCTTGGATATAAGGTTCCAGTGTATCTAGACCTAAAAACGGGCTAACGGTGAGGGCATCGGACTTTACGGGCGCATCTTTTGTCAGAAAAGATTGAGCGTATGCTTCAGCAGTTGATCCAATATCACCTCTTTTTGCGTCCATTAAGACTAAAAGCCCTTTTTCTCGAGCATATGAAGAAATATCTTCAAGTAACTGGGTACCTCGCCAGCCCATACGTTCAAAAAAAGCAGATTGAGGCTTAATTATAGCAATTTTGTGCTCCAATAAATCTATAAGAGATATTAGAAAGCTTTTGGTTGCTTTTGCCGTCCGTGGGTCTGCAGGGGTCATCGGACCATCTCGAAATAAGGGAGGTATTTTATCTAGATAAGGGTCAAGTCCCACGCAAAGTGGATTTCCAATAAAGCGGATTTTTTCAATCAATTTGTCGCCAAAAAAATCTACATCGTTTTGTATCTTTTCCAAATTAGCATTCCTTGTTTTCAGAATTACCCCGTCTCATTTGGGTTTAACATAGTAATAGTTAGTTTTTGTTAAATTTTTGTTGTAACAATTTTGACTAATGACTTGTGATCAATATCTCATAGTATGATGGTTTAGAAGTGATTTGAAATGTAGGAGTAAAGAATGGTATTGCTTGGTTCGAAGGATCCGGCGCCTTTTAGTGTTTTTAATGCAGATGGCCCATCAAATTTGCTTTTTACATCGGATCATAATGGCTCGGCTATTCCCAAAAAACTAAGAAATTTAGGGGTTCATTCAAATGAGCTGAGAAGGCACGTAGCTTATGATATAGGAATAGATGCAGTTGCCCATGCTTTGTCTGCACGTTTTAACGCTACATTAATCGTAGCAAATTATTCAAGATTGGTGATCGACTGCAATAGATATCCAGGTGCTGCAGGTTCAATTCCTTCGGTTTCCGATAACACAGTTGTTCCAAGAAATAAAACTTTGTCTGACGATGACATTAATTTTAGGAAGAACGAAATTTTTGATGCTTACCATTCTTCAATAGGCAAACAAATCAGTGTAATGCGGAGTGAAAACAAAAACCCAATTTTAATTTCTCTTCACAGTTTCACTCCTGTTATAGGCGGACAATTTCGACCCTGGGAAATAGGGATTTTGTGGAAAGATGATAGACGTTTGTCCGCCCCACTGATTAAAAAATTGAGAGAACAAAAAGAACTGAATGTTGGAGATAATAAACCTTATTCCGGCAGTGAGCCAGCAGGGTATACGGTTGATTATCATGTTGAACCATTAAATCTTCCGTCTGTGGCTGTTGAGTTTCGGCAGGATTTGATAGAATTTGAATCGGGAGCAGTTCGGTGGGCAAATATTTTTGGTGATGCGTTGGATCATGTTCTTGCTACAAAAATTAGTTAGCATTTAAATTTTAAACGAGAGAATTTAAATTACTTCAGAAATGCGTTACAACACAACGGATTACAAAATTAATACTAGGAATATCCGTTAATTAAATGAGGAGGTTCAAATGGTAAGCCCTAATGAAGAGTTTGATGAGCAAACCCGTCTGGAACTTGAGGCTGCAGCTTTTAGACGGCTGATAAACCACCTGGACGAACGTAAAGACGTTCAAAATATTGATCTAATGAACTTAGCGGGATTCTGCCGCAATTGCCTCTCCAAATGGTATCGGGCGGAAGCCGAGGAAAGAGGGCATGAGTTAGATTACGAATCTGCACGGGAGATTGTATATGGGATGCCATATGCCGATTGGAAATCAAAATATCAAACAGACGTTTCGGCCGAGAAATTGGAGGTCTTCGAAACTAATAAGGATTGATAAAGACGTTTTCAGATGCAAGGACCTTGGGAATATTTTACGTATTGAAAATATCGACCCGCTGTTAATTTAAATAAAATTTTTATTTATCGTTCAGCTATTTTTGTGCTGAATTATCCTAACAACAATACTATTTAAGGGAAAAAGGATGCCTGGGTTCTCATCAGAAAAACAATCGAATGCTGATTATGATGTGGTCATAGTTGGGGGCGGGTTGGCTGGCCTATATTCAATTTACCGGCTTAGAAAACTGGGACTAACTATAAGAGCCTATGAAGCTGGAGATGGTGTTGGAGGTACTTGGTTTTGGAATCGTTATCCAGGTTGTCGATGTGATGTTGAAAGTATGGAGTATTCGTATTCCTTTGATGATGAATTACAACAAGAATGGATTTGGCCAGAGAGATATGGCACTCAACCGGTAATTCTTGAGTATATAAACCATGTGGCTAAGCGTTTTGATTTAATGCGGGATGTTCAATTAAATACCCGTATCACAGACGCTATTTTTTGCGAGGAACAACATTTATGGACGATAACAACAAGTAGTGGGGAAACAGTCACGGCTCCAATTTGCATAATGGCAACGGGCAACTTGTCAACGCCGCGAAAGCCCGATTTTCGGGGTTTAGATGATTTCAAAGGGGATTGGTATCATACAGGGCTCTGGCCAAAAGAGGGGGTTGATTTTACGGGTAAACGCGTAGGCGTTATTGGAACAGGGTCCTCTGGCGTGCAGATGATGCCCCATATTGCAGCCCAAGCTGAACATCTGACAGTTTTCCAACGCACGGCGAATTTTAGTTTGCCTGCGAGGAATGCGCCTTTGGATCCAGAGAAGGAGAAGAAACACAAGGAGGAATATAAAGAAAGAAGAATTGCCGCTTACAGCACGCCGTTTGGCATCGCTGGCTATCCACCACCTGTAAAATCGGCTTTGGAGGCGACGGCGGAAGAAAGACAAGCAATTTACGAATCTAAATGGCAGGAGGGGGGCAGTATAAGTTATCTTTTCGCGTATAAGGATTTATTATTGAATAAATCTGCCAATGATACGGCCTCAGAGTTTGTTAGGGATAAAATAAGAGAAACGGTAAATGATCCTGCAACAGCTGAACTTTTATGTCCTGATAACCATCCAATTGGCACGAAACGTTTAATTCTGGACTCACAATATTATGAAATATTCAACCAAGCTAATGTAGACTTGGTAGATGTCAGAAGCGCACCAATTCAGGAAATTACCGAGAATGGGATAAAAACTACCGATAATGAGTATGCACTAGATGCCATAGCATTTGCTACTGGCTTTGATGCCATGACTGGCGCTATGAAAGAGATCAATATCTCTGTCGATGGTGGAACAAACATAGAAGAGCAGTGGGGTGACGGCCCTCAGACATATCTTGGGCTGATGGTGGCTAGATTGCCAAATATGTTTATGATCACAGGACCCCAGAGCCCTGGAGTGAAAAGTCAGATGATCCTGTCGATTGAATGGCATGTAAACTGGATAGCTGAGTGTCTTGCTCATATGATGAATAGTAACCATACGCGGGTAATGGCCAAAGAGGATGCGCAACGGCGATGGGTGGATCATGTAAGAGAGGTAGCGAATTCTACGTTATATCCGTTAGCGAATTCTTGGTATATGGGGGCAAACATCCCGGGAAAACCTAGAGTATTTATGCCATATGTCGGTGGAGTTGAGGCATATACTAAGGAATGTAACCGCATCGTCGAGGAAGGCTATGAGGGTTTTGAGTTTGCGACTAACTAAATTCGTATTGAATGCTGTCCTTATTAGTAGACAATTGTTTGTTGCGCAAAGATCCTGTTGTTTTGGATTTATAGGCCTACAAATATGAAGAGTTTATGGGCAAGAATTTATAGAGGATAAATTTAATCACACTAGCAAAACAGAATAAGAATATCATTGCCGCGGGCTGGTTTTTTTGCGCGTCGTTTTTCTTTTATGCCTTTATTCTGAGAGTAGCTCCTGCTGTTATGGTAGACGATCTTATGAGAGAGTTTTCTGTTGGTGCGGGAATACTGGGGAACCTCTCTGCTGTATATTTGTATGCATACGCGGGCCTTCAGATACCCGTTGGACTCTGTATAGATAGATTTGGACTTAAAGGGCTGGTGGCTAGCGCGTGTGCTGTTTGTGGGATTGGATGTATTGTTTTTTCATATGCCGAAAGTCTTTCGTATGCCTATTTAGGAAGAGTTCTAATCGGCGCTGGCGCTGCATTTAGCTTTGTTGGGGCGCTTAATATGGCGGCTCGATGGTTCCCGGGTAAATTTGCTATTCTGGGTGGATGGGCGCAAATGATGGGGTCGGCTGGAGGTTTTGTTGGACAGGCGCCGTTAGGGATTGCTGTCGCCACTTTTGGTTGGCGCTTATCTAGTTTTGCTTTGGGGTTGGCCGGCCTTTGTCTTGCATTTTTATTAGCATTTACCGTACGAGATCCGAAAGAAACAAAACCTCAAAACATCCCCCCCATTTTGTACGGATTGAAAAAAGTTGCCGTCAATAGGCAAACTTGGTTGGCGACGATATCTGCTGGAGGTCTCACGGGAACATTATTAGCATTTGGTGGTTTGTGGGGAGTGCCTTATTTAATGGTTGCCAAAAGTATAAATAAACCGGAAGCAGCTGGATTCGTCTCAATAGCTTTTATTGGATGGGCTGTTGGCGCCCCTTTAATGGGGTGGCTTTCGGATTTATTGGGAAAACGCCGACTAATATTGATCATTGGTTCAGCAGGTGCCTGTTTGACTACTATAACGCTGCTTGTGTTTCCCAATATGCCGAATATTTTTCTTATTTCTGTCCTTGGAATTCAGGGTGCTTTATCTTCTTCTATGATCTTAGGCTTTGCGTTGGCCAGAGAAAGTAATCCTCCAGAAGTGAGCGGGGCTGCTTTAGGATTAATCAATACATTTGCCGTTGGAAGCGGAGCAGTTTTGCAGCCATTGGCCGGTTATATATTAGATTTACAGTGGGATGGTACAATAATAGATGGCGTCCGAAGCTATGATGTTGTGCATTACCAATGCGCACTTAGTATTTTACCAATTGCCTGCGTTTTTAGTCTGATTGCGGCAATTTTACTGAAAGAAAAGTATTAGGTCACTCCAATTATCAAGCGATTTCGATAATTTTTAAAGAAGAAGAACACCTATATAAGCTATTTGCTTGTGTAGCAAAATTAGATTAATACTATTGATACTTGGCTGTTTTTATACCCATTAGAAAAGTAGAATGCTTTATGAGGTTTTTTGGACAGGAAAATAGTTTATGAGCGGGGAAAGTTGGCAAGACCGCATCTCGAGTAAAGCTGTGGACGAAGATAAAGATCAATCTTCAGTTCCCTCTAGTGATGCGGATAAAAAGGCAGGCGATAACTGGCAAGACCGGATTGGCAGTGGCCAAAAAGAAGAAGTCAAAGCGCCGACGATAACGTCCACGCTTACTAAAGAGCAGCAACAGGGTCTGCAGACGCTGAAACTTGCTATGTCAGAACATCAAAAATGGCTGGCAAAGAAAAAAGGTGGGAAACAAGCCGATTTTTCAAAAAAAGCGTTCGAAGGACAAGATTTAACTGGTTGGCATTTGGCAAAGACATTGATGGCCGGAACAAATTTAGCCGGGTCCAGCTTAAAAGGTGCCGATCTGACCGAGGCCGATATGTTCGGAGCTACACTTCGTGACGTGGATCTGCAAGACGCAAATCTAGAGGGCGCAGTATTAAGAGGAGTGTCTTTAAAGGGGGCAAACTTAACTAATGCTAATTTAAAGGATGCTGATCTTCGTGGAGGAGTTATGATGGGGGCGGATGGGGGCGCCTCAATAGGCAGTGAACGCTCAGACCTCACTGCTTGCCTGATGGATTACGCTCAAGGCACAAGAGCGAAAATGTCAAATGTAGATTTCCAAGGGGCGAGCCTGGTTGGGGCAAACCTAGAAGGAGCTCAGTTATTCGGTTCAGACCTTTCAGATGTAGATTTGTCTTATGCTAACTTAAAAGGAGCGGATCTCTCAGATACCAGACTTACAAATACAAATTTAAATGGTGCAGATCTAACTGGTGCGAAGTTGGCAAATGCTAAAGTTGAAAATGTTAGTCTTCGTGGTGCTAAAATGAGTGAAGATACTGTCGAAGGTCTTGATAAATCGGAGCTAGACATTGGAGATAAGCCGAAAGTAGTGAGTTATGATCAGATGGATCCAGAAGTCAGAGCTTCTCTTGATGGTCACCAGAAATGGATCTCTACAAACGGGGCTGAGGGGCAGCGTGGAAGAATGGATGGTTTGGATCTTTCATACCATGACCTTAGTGGACTGGATCTCTCTGGCATTCAAATGCGAGATGCGAAATTAAGAGGGGCACAATTAAAGGCATGTAGCTTAATTCTCGCGGATCTTGGTGGAACCGATGTTTTCGATGCTAATCTATGCGATGCGGTTATAATTGGAACCAACCTGACTGGTGCAAACTTGAAGCATTGTGATTTGACAAATGCCGAAGTGGGTGAGATTTCAATTGTTGGTAAAGATGGTAATGATACCGGTAGATCCCATAAAACCAGTTTTGAAGCAGCAAATTTGGTTAGAGCTAATACCAAAGGTTGTGATTTAAATGTCTGTGTGATGGAGAAAGCTATCCGAGATAGCTGATTATAAACCGGTAATTTATCAATTTTTCGTGCCGAATAGATCTGCATGCTGTAGTCCAATATAATATGGATCATCGCCGTCTAAGAAAACGTTTACCTTCGCATTATAGCAAATGTGTTCAAACCCATGTTTATCGATAACACGCATCTTTTGCTTTTTGAAACTACCATCTTCTCTTTTGGGCCCGGTTATATAAGAGGTGAACCGTTGAACTGGGTTGCCAAATAGTGGCATTCCCTGAAACTCTTGAAGTTTTGCACTTGCCGCCTCGATGATTCTTTGTGGAGTTAAATCAGGATTACCGGATGCCCCCGGTCTCTTGAATTCACCGATAACGATTTGATGTGTGTTAGTTTTACCTATAAGCCGTGCTACGTTAATAGTGACATCACCAACGATATACTCATCACTAGTGTGCAATACATCGCGGCCTGGTGCGTAAAAGGAATAGTGACTTCCCACACTTGCTGCAGTGCGGATATCAGGAGCTGCATTCTTCTCGGTTATGGCTCTTTTTAAACCAGAATAGTAGGTTAAAAAAAGTTTCAGCAGGACAAATAGGGCTATATCTGCATCTGGCCCAGTGCAGGTATTCCATATATAAAATCCATCGCCAGTAGTAGAGCGTCGCATCTCCATAGGGAGGTTTTTTTGTTTGCAACTCTCTTCTGCGATGTTGAGGGCAAATTCAAGTGTTGATAGCTGGCTAGCCTGAGCCTCGGGAGTGTGTTTCGAAAAACCAACTATATCCAAAAGAGCAACTGCTCTGTGATCTGTTTTAAAAGTTGCATAATTCTGAAAGATTTCTTCAATTTCATCGGCTGTAAGACCTGCTTCATCATCGCCAATTTTGAAATCCAGTCTAATTTCCATCGGTTCGGAATCTAGTGATAAGCTAACCTCCTGAAATATATTATTTTCTAGGTGTCGTGCCCCTCTGAATACACTGTTATGTGGATTTTGTGTGTTGAACAGACGTACTTTAGGTATGCTTATTATATCTATTCCTGAGCGAGTCGCAGTCCATCCAACTAGTGAATTACTTCCAAAAGACCAGAGATTAAAAAACAAATTATTCATTTGCCTTTTCAATGGGCCTTTATGTGCAGCATCAGTCGATTCCACGGCTACGTCACTCAATCTTGGCTCCTAGGGTTAGTGTTTCAAAGTAAGCTAAATTTATGAGAGTAGAAAAGTAAATGAAAATTTCCAATTATTCGATAATAGTTTTTAGCATCTAACAAAATTACCAAGGTTTCCTTTTGATGCTCTTTTAACAAAAATAGGATCAGTAAGGAGGCTTATGCAGTCCTTTAGGGGATACTGTAAATAATTCATAGCCATCTTCGGTGACTCCCAAAGAGTGTTCGAATTGAGCAGAGAGGGACCTGTCTCTTGTAACGGCAGTCCAGCCATCAGGTAGTATTTTTACATTAAATTTTCCTGTGTTTATCATGGGTTCAATAGTGAAAAACATGCCTTTTTTTAGCTCTGTGCCTATTCCCTTTTGTCCATAATGAAGCACGCTTGGCGCAGAATGGAACACACGGCCAAGCCCATGACCACAAAAGTCACGAACTACTGAACACCGCTCTGCCTCTGCGTATTTTTGAATGGCATATCCAATATCTCCAAGTGTTGCTCCTGGTTTCACCACAGAAATTCCGCGCATTAGACATTCATAGGTGATATCCATGAGTCTGGTGGCTTTTACATTAACCTTCCCAACTCCAAACATTCGACTGGTGTCGCCATACCATCCATCCAGTATTACTGTAACATCAATATTTAAGATATCACCGTTGATCAATTTCCGGGGGCCGGGAATTCCGTGGCAAACTACATGATTGATCGAAGTGCAGATTGATTTTGGGAAACCTTTGTAGTTTAGCGGTGCGGGCACCGCATCATGCTCTAAAATAAAATCATGGCATAGTTTGTCGAGCTTTTCTGTTGTAACGCCAGGTTCTACCATAGGTGTAATGAAATCGAGTGTTTCTGCAGCCAGTTTTCCAGCTCGACGCATTCCCTCAAAATCATTTTCATCATGTATTTTTATATGCCTAGACTCTGTATCGATCATTATTATTTTTACCTCTGGTGTTGCCTAACGAAACACACTAAGGCGTTTCAATTTTTCAAAATTGGGCGGCAAGTTATTCATTGTTATTGTTAGAACGTTCAATTCGTTTTTTGAAGATATTTCCGACAAGAATTTATGTTTTTTAAATAAAACGTAGAGTAATTTTAGCATCCCGCTATCATGGTCTTTTATGAATTAGTGTTTACCGAATTAGCTTCTTCTCGCAACTCCACGCGACGAATTTTACCTGATATTGTCTTGGGTAGTTGGTCTCGATATTCTATCTCCCTAGGATATTTATATGGTGCTGTAACTTTCTTCACGAAATTTTGAATTTCTAAAGTAAGATTATCTGTGGCTATTTCTCCTGGCGCGAGGATGACATATGCCTTCACGATTTCCCCACGCAGATCATCTTTTTTTGCTACTACAGCTGACTCTTGAACCGCGGGATGTTCGATTAGAGCACTCTCCACTTCGAACGGACTTATTCTATATCCCGCTGACGAAATTATATCATCCGATCTACCAACAAACCAAATATATCCATCTTCATCTCTAGTTGCAGTGTCACCCGTATAATACCAGCCATTTCTGAATGCAAAATCCGTGGCCGGCTTATCTTTAAAATATCCAAAGAATAGACCAAGAGGATGAGGATTTGTTATTTTTACAGCTATGTGACCTACCACATCGTTAGGACATAGTTTCCCCTCGTCGTCTATAATATCTACATCTAGTCCCGGAACGGGTTTTCCCATTGAACCTGGCCGAATCTCCATCCCAGGATAGTTGGCTACAATATTAATCGTTTCAGTTTGACCATATCCATCATAGATATCGCAACCAGTTGCTGTTTTCCATGATCTCATTGCCTCAGGGTTAAGAGGTTCACCAGCTCCAATACAATGCCTCAGCGATGATAAATTATAATTTGAAACGTCCATTTGCGCAAAAAGCCGATAAACTGTTGGTGGCGCACAGAATGTCGTTATCTTGTAATCTTGTATAATTCTTAAGTGTTCGTCAGCATCAAACCCTTCACTGTCAAACAGAATGATTGTAGAACCGGCGATTAAAGGGGGAAATAAGAGACCCCAAGCAGCCTTTGCCCAACCCGTGTCTGTTAATGTCCAATGAATGTCAGTTTCTTCCAGAGTCATCCAGTATTTTTGCGTTATAGTATGTGCAAGTGCATACGCATGATCCCGTTCTACCATTTTGGGCATAGAAGTTGTTCCTGAGGTAAAGTATATCAGCATCGGGTCTGTAGCTTTATTGAGACTAACTTTAGTTCGTTCAAAATCAGACGAAGCATTGAGGCAAGCATCCTCCATACAAATCCAATCGTCTGTTGTTTTTCCAGATACTGTTATTAAATGCTCCAGGCTTGGACAATTATTTCGGATAGCATTTACCTTTTCTATGTGCTCTTCTGTAACTATGGCAAGTTTCGCACCAGATCTATTTATTCGATATTCTATATCTTTGGCTGTTAACAAGTTTGTCCCAGGCATGGCAACCACACCTACTTTCATGCAGCCTAGTAGTACATGATACCAAGCTGCTTTTCTGGGGATCATTACAAAAGCAAAGTCTTGCTTTGTGCATTCTAAGTCCAATAGCAGATTAGCAAATTTATTTGAATTTTTGTCTAGGTCGGAATATGAGTGATAAGTTGGTGTTTTACTATTTTTATCTATGGTTATTAATGCTGTTTTATTATCAGTCTTGGCCCACTTCCCTACGACATCAAAAGCAAAATTAAACTCGGTGGGAATAGTTAATTCGAAATTTTTTCGAGCTTGATCGTAATCAAAGGATAGTTCATCTTTTTTTGTCATTATTTTCCCCAGGATAAAGTGCGAACCATCTTGATATTATGATGTAGTTCTATAACAACTAGTAAACATTGTAGTCGAATATTGCATGCTCCCTGTCGATGAAACTCCAACTATTTTTTTAATTTCAAATATTGGATTAAAAATCACTAAACTAAAAGTTATTTAGGCGAAGGAACTGGAATAGAAAAACTCAGCAGGATAGTGGAGGGTTTGAATGTTCTACTCTATAATGCTTGAAATTGGAGAAAAGAATGGAAAATACTGAAAAAATTGTCTTTTTGTATGATGAAAAAAGTATTCCAGATCAGATTATAGAAGCAGCTAAAGCGCAAACACCATCAGGTTTCGAGTTAGTGCTTTGTGAGTCTAAGATGGTGGAAAAGGAGCGGCGTGCTCAGGTGGCTCAAGCCGATTATTTCATGCTTTATACGGTTGGATTTGAGGATGTTGATATAGCTAAAAAAGCAAAGCTAATGCAAATCTTAAGCGCAGGTTACGATAGATTAAATGTTCCAGAGCTAGCTGAGGCTGGAATTCCTTTGGCGACTAACGGCGGTGCGAACGCACCAACCGTGGCAGAGCATACGTTATTACTGATCCTTTCGCTTTATCGAAAACTTCCTCTACATCATGCTGCACTCAAATCGGGAAAGTGGTTGGGACACCAGGAGGTTCTCGGGCTCAATGAATTAAGAGGCAAACAAGTAGGTATAGTCGGATTTGGGAAAATAGGTCAGGAGGTAGCTCGTATGGTAAATGGCTTTCTAGCCAACGTTGTTTATTATGATGTCTTTAAAGCTTCCGACGAGGTGGAACAAAGTCTTAACGCAAAACGACTAGAATTAGACGTTCTTTTGCGAACCTCGGATATTGTCACTTTACATACTCCATTAACAGAATCCTCCAGAGGATTAATCAATTCTAAATCATTACAGTCGATGAAACGAAACGCTGTTTTGATTAACACCGCGCGGGGCGCTGCGGTGGTTGAGAAAGATCTTATAGATGCTCTCGAAAAAGGTATAATCGCTGGAGCAGGACTTGATGTTTTTGAAAAAGAGCCGTTGGGGGATAGCCCACTGTTATCATTTGAAAACGTTGTGCTGACGCCGCATACTGCAGGATCTACCATTGATACTTGGTGGCGAAGGCTTGATTTTGCTTTTGAAAACATACAACGTGTCTCGAGAGGAGAGGACCCTACATTTATTGTAGAGGTATGAAGAGAGTTGCAAAAATGAGCCAACTTAATGATAACTAGGGGGGTTGCTACCTATTTTAACGGCGGAGCCCGCTAACAGATATGTATTAACGAATAATCATTAATTAACCGAGTTTTACATGATTTTAGCGGTTTATAAATGGTCTTAAGGGTAAAAAAAACTTTTTTAAAGTACCGAAAGTGGTTTTTATTTGTAAGTTGGGTTCGCTTTCCTTGACATTTTGATGGTCTAGTCCTACGAAACCAGCCGGATTTAAAGTTTTATAAAAATAAGAGGATAAGGTGATGCATCTGGATTTTGAATCGAAAGTCTTTGAAACAAGGAAGATTTCCCTTGGCGATACTGAAGAGAGAATTGTTGCGGGTGGACGAAATCTTTTCCCCCTTCTCCCAAAAGCGTTGGAAGGCATTAAACAAATTGGAGTGATTGGTTGGTCATCTCAAGGGCCTGCTCAGGCGCAAAATCTCAGAGAATCTTTGGAAGGATCCGATATAAAAGTCGTGATTGGCCTGAGGGAAGGTTCTAGCTCAATGACGGAAGCGGAAGCGGTAGGCTTCACAAAAGAAAATGGAACCTTAGGTGAGATGTACGCTGTTTGTGAACAGAGTGATATGGTTCTTCTTTTGATTTCGGATGCCGCTTTGGCACAAAACTATAAGCCAATTTTCGCTGCAATGCGCAGCGGATCAACCATCGGATTGTCCCACGGTTTTTTACTTTCGCACTTGCAAAGTGTTGGAGAAGAATTTCCAAAGGATATGAATGTAATCGCCGTATGTCCAAAAGGAATGGGGCCATCTGTTAGGCGTTTATATGAGCAAGGAAGAGAGGTGAATGGTGCTGGAATTAATAGCTCCTTTGCTGTCCATCAAGACGTAAATGGGAAGGCTACTGATTATGCGCTGGCATGGGCGATTGGTTTGGGATCTCCTTTCACTTTTCAAACTACCTTGGAGTCTGAATATAAGTCGGATATTTTTGGAGAGCGGGGCATTCTCTTAGGTGCGGTTCACGGTATTGCAGAAAGTCTATATGCTCGTTTCACTGGTAAAGGGATGCCAAAAGACGAAGCCTACATAAATACCTCGGAGTCAATCACTGGTCCAATTAGTAAGACTATATCGCGTTCTGGTTTAATGGCAGTGTATGAAGAATTGAATGATGGAGAAAAGGCAGCATTCAGAAAAGCATATTGTGCTTCTTATCATCCTGCACGAGAAATTCTTGAAGAGATTTATGACGATGTAGCATCGGGAAATGAGGTGCGAAGTGTAATTCAAGCATCAGATAGGTTCGATCGCTATCCTATGGGAAATATTGACACAACGGATATGTGGCAGGTTGGTGAAAAAGTTCGGGATGATGAGCAGCGAAATTATGCACCAATCAATGCTGAAACGGCAGGTGTCTATATGGCCACAATGATGGCTCAAGTCGACCTTCTCAAGGATAGAGGGCACCCTTATTCAGAAATTGCGAATGAGTCAATCATAGAAGCAGTCGACTCCTTGAATCCTTATATGGATTTCAAAGGCGTGTCTTATATGGTGGATAATTGCTCTACTACGGCCCGTTTGGGTGCACGAAAATGGGCAGCGCGATTTGATTATATTCTAAAGCAGCAAGCTTATGCAGCCCTAGATGGTGCTAATGAAGTTAGCGAAGAACTCTTCGATAAATTTGTTAACAGCGACATACACCAAGTCTTAAAAGTATGTTCGGATCTGCGGCCTTCTGTGGACATTTCGGTGGTCACGACGCATAGAGGCTAATAGATAGTAAGTTACATATAATGGTCACCATAAAAAATAGTGACCATTATATGGATCAACCCTCCGAACGTTCGAAGCCCTCGGGTAGTTGGGCATCTAAATACTCGTCGATTTCAGCCATCATTTCGTCAATTTTGCCAGCAAAGAAATGATTTGCTCCAGCTACTTGGCGATACTGGATCTCTATAGCTCTTTGAGCGGATAATTTTTCGACTAATTTTATTACAGAATCCGAAGAAATATTTTCATCGCTATCTCCTTGTAACATCAAGCCAGACGATGGGCATGGGGCAAGAAAAGAAAAATCGTAGTCGCTGGCAGGCGGTGCTACGGATAGAAAGCCTACTATTTCTGGTCGCCGCATCAACAATTGCATGCTGATCCACGAACCAAAAGAGAACCCACCTACCCAGCAAAATTGTGCATTTGGATTATACATTTGAAGCCAGTCTAAGGCAGATGCTGCGTCACTAAGTTCCCCCTCGCCTCCGTCGTAGGTGCCCTGAGAGCGCCCAACACCTCTAAAATTAAACCTTAGTGTCGAAAACCCTCGAGTGACAAAGCTTTGGTATATCGAATACACGACCTTATTATTCATAGTCCCGCCTTGCTCAGGATGGGGGTGTAAAACTAGTGCCATGGGAGCGTTATCGGTTCTACCATGCATGTAACGGCCTTGAATTCTTCCTTCTGGTCCGTTTATTAGTACTTCAGGCATTAATTCGATGTCCTTTTTCATATTAATTGCTATGGCGATCTTTACACTAAACCGATTTTAACCAGATCGATATTAAATTAACTATATACAACCCTAAGATGGATTTATGTTAGAAAAATCGTAAATATTTTAGAATTTCAGAAATATTTTGGCGCAACACTAAAAAATATTATAAATAAATCTATCTTTGAACTGAGCACAATAGGTTCGGGGTATTTAACCATTATATAAATAAAGCTAAGTGGAAGCCTGGAAATGGAAAATGCACCGATTTACTTGGATTATAATGCGACAACCCCTCTACGGGCCGAAGTAAAGGTGGAGCTTTTGGGTTCCTTGGGGGAGCCAAACAACCCTTCGTCTATCCACTCTTTGGGGCGAAGTGCGAGAAGGCGACTTGAAAAATCAAGGAACCAGATTGCAACATTAATTAATTCACCAACAGAAAATATTATTTTTACTAGCGGAGGGACTGAGGCTAACAATTTGGCATTAAAAGGAGGGCAATACACAGATATAATCGTGTCTTCGATAGAACATGAAGCTGTTCTATCGGCAACATCTGACGCAAAAAAAATAAGCGTCGATAAGGATGGTATTGTAATTCTACCCGAATTGGAAAATGTACTAGCTAATATCAATGGAAATTGTCTTGTTTCAATCATGTGGGCAAATAATGAAACTGGTGTTATTCAACCAATTAAAGAAATTGTGGAAATAGCCTCAAAGTACGGTGCTCGTGTTCATTCGGATGCAGTTCAAGCTCTTGGAAAAATACCAATTAACTTTAGAGAAAGCGGTTTATCAATGATGTCGATTTCTGCCCATAAAATTGGTGGTCCAACTGGGATCGGTGCTCTTGTTATTGCGGATGGCGTCGAATTAAAACCAGCCTTAGTTGGTGGAGGACAGGAGAAAGGACGCCGTTCTGGCACAGAAAATATTCTTGGTGCCATTGGCTTTGGAAAAGCAGCTGAGGTAGTGGCTCAAAATCCTGCTGAGAATAAAAGAATTCAGAAGTTGAGAGATCTTTTTGAGACAAAACTTTCCCAATGCTTCCCCAAAGTAAACATTCTCTCTCAGAATGTTCCTAGATTGGGGAATACTAGTGCTGTTGTTATGCCTGGAGTTTTGGCGGAAACACAGGTTATGGGGTTTGATCTTGAGGGGGTTTGTCTAAGTGCTGGGGCAGCCTGTTCGTCTGGAAAGGTTAAACGAAGTCACGTAGTTGAAGCGATGAAAATTGGAGACGAACCCACAACAAATACTATCCGGGTCAGCTTCGGATGGGATAGCACAGAGCTAGAAATTGATTTTTTAGTTGATTCTTGGCTAAAGATTTATAATCGAGCAAATAAAAAGATATGAATTATGTTCCTAGGTAGCCTTAAGATGCCGAAAATAATTTTTTATAAAGAAAAGGGCACTCGTACAGAAATAGAGGTCCAACCTGGCCAAACGTTATTGGAGGTGGCTAGAGAGCATGACATTGATATTGAAGGGACGTGCGAGGGCAACTTGGCTTGTGCCACTTGCCACTTAATAATTGATAAAGATTGGTTTTCTAAATTACCGAAAGCAACCGAGGATGAGACGGATATGTTGGATCTTGTGAATGGTTTGACAGTAAACTCGAGGCTGGGATGCCAAATCAAGGTAACAGATGACCTTGACGGACTTATCGTTTTTTTACCAGTTGCATCTTAGGAGTAAAAAAATCAGTAGGCGGTAGAATAATTAGCGACCTAATGAAGGATTTAAAAGAAATCCATACGACGCCGTAGATAAATTTTATTGATATTTCCTTGTCGTAAACCATATGTACACCTATGTTCCCCTTATTATGAATAGTCTGATAGATTTAGGATTCGAGGGGCCACCTTCTAAAACACGCGTCGTAGTCGCTATGTCGGGTGGTGTGGATTCGTCGGTGACAGCAGCGCTGGCGGCAGAAGCCGGTTACGATGTAATAGGCATAACTTTGCAGCTTTACGATCATGGTGAGACTTTACGGAAAAAGGGTGCTTGTTGCGCTGGAGTTGACATTCATGACGCACGTAATGTAGCTGATCAGATTGGTATCCCCCACTATGTGTTAGACTACGAAAGTCTTTTTCGCAATGCAGTTATAGATGATTTTGCCGATAGTTATCTCCGAGGAGAGACACCAATACCCTGCGTACGATGCAATCAGACTGTAAAATTTCAGGATTTATTAAAGACAGCAAAAGATCTGGGGGCAGATGCGCTGTGCACTGGACATTATGTGAAACGTGTCGTGGGCAATCAGGGGACGGAATTGCATTGTGGAGAAGATCCGATAAAGGATCAAAGCTATTTTTTATTCGCGACAACACGGGAGCAGTTAGATTATCTTCGATTTCCTTTAGGTCATTTGTCGAAAGAGGAAACCCGAGCGCATGCCTCGAGGTTCAAGCTAAATGTTGCCGAAAAACCGGATAGTCAGGATATATGTTTTGTCCCAGGCGGCCGTTATTCTGATGTAGTAAAGCGGCTTAGGCCGGGGGCCATCGATCCGGGGAAAATAATTCACATTGATGGATCTATTTTAGGAGATCACGACGGGATTATTAACTTTACAATAGGCCAAAGAAAAGGGCTCGGTATAGGGGGGCGGGTTGCTGCTGAAGCTGTCGGGGGATCACCACCCTTGTACGTGTTAGAATTAGATCCTGTTCAAAAAACCGTGATAGTTGGCCCGAAAAGTGCCTTGGCTAGGGATACAGTAATCGTCAATCAGATTAATTGGATAGGCCCAGATATTCCGTTGACTGAGAGTGTAAACGTTCTAGTAAAGCTAAGGTCGACACAGGAACCTGTGCATGGCACGTTGTTTCGCGGTGACAAGGATGAAGGCCGTATAGTACTGCAACAAAAACAATTTGGTATATCTTCTGGACAAGCGGCCGTATTTTACTCAGCTGAAGATAAAAGTAGAGTTTTAGGGGGTGGGTGGATAGTTGGCACCGAACTCATCCATAAAATGTAATGAAATAAATTAAAATAACTGTATTATCTGCACAGTTAGTTGACAGTTCCTTCAGCGTTGCCTATTACCGTCGGCGCAGGTATTGTGGCGGAGTAGCTCAGGTGGTTAGAGCAGTGGAATCATAATCCACGTGTCGGGGGTTCAAGTCCCTCCTCCGCTACCAACTTTTCCCTTATAAAACAACAAATTACATGATAAAATGATCTGAAAGGGTCTTTTTTCATGTTTTTTACTGTTGCAAAACCGTTGCTCAAAATAAGAGGTTCCAATGCAAGCATTTAAAATTAAATGACTGAACATGAAGAAAAAGCGGGGCCTAATTTTGTTACTCTTGGGCCTGCTGGCACTAATCACGAATTTGTAACCGGTAAGTATCTCGAGTACCATGGTCTAAAAAATGCTCAAATCAAACTTATCGATGATTTTTTAGTCGGGCTATCGATGATAAACACTGGCAATGCAGATTATATGATTCAGGTTGCTGTCCACCCTGCATGTGCAAACATAGTGGCCACAGCGCATTTTGAGTATGGTATACATGTGATTGATACCTTCATCTCCCCAAGTAAGGAACTTGGCATAGTCACTCGTAGGGGGATCAAAACTCCTAAAACGCTAGCTCTTCAACCAGCAACAATAAAATATACTAATGTGGAAAAATGGGAAAAGTTGATTTACGTCAATTCGATCATGCATATCCCAGAAGGCCTTTTAAACGGCAAGTATGATAGTGGTCTAACTACTCTCGAGGCTGCAGAAAAACACAAAGACAAACTTCGGGTTGATCTTCAAGTCGGCACTGTGGATGATCCTTGGTTAGTGTACGGAAAATGCCGCGTTTCTAGCGGTAATCTTGTCGCTTCTTGTTCAGGAACGATGCCCTAGAATCTATCTTCTTTTTGAAGTCGAATAATCCAAATGGCGATCATACTAGTTGAGTTGGGATATTTTCTAGTTATTTTTGTGTGCACCTTTAATGTAGAAAACTATTTATCAAACTTGGGTTTCACTACTAATTCGTATGATGTGTCATGCTTGAGTAACGTTTAGAAAAAATTGGCTTTATGATTTAGAACTGTTGTCGCTTCGGGAGAGCAAAATGGTTGAGATTACGAGAGAAAACTTAACCCAATTTAATAATGAAGGCTTTTTTGTCGCTAAAGGCTTACTAGATCCGGAAATTGATCTTGGTCCTATCAAAGCCGAGTATAAAGAAGTTTTAGACAATGCCGTATCAGATCTTCAAGCCCGCGGTATTATCAAAAATAATTATATGGAATTACCGTTTGAAAAACGAATATTTCGAGTTATTGAGGAAAGCAATGGTGAATTAAATAAATATTTAGATATAACGCTTCCTCAAAAAGATATTAATAGCCAGACACCTATGCACTGTGGGCCGGCTGTATTTAACCTAATACGAAATTCTAAACTATTAGATGCCGTAGAGCAGTTTATTGGTTCGGAAATTTATTCCAATCCGACGCAACATGTGCGCATCAAGCCACCGGCCCATTACCTAGCAGGCACAACGCGAGTATTGAGCGAAATAGACACGACCGTATGGCATCAAGATGCAGGAACTGGAACCTCTGATGCAGATCATACTAACACATTGACGGTTTGGATTTCGGTGACAGGGGCTTCTATAGAAAATGGCTGTTTAATGGTGGCACCAAAAAGCCATCGGAAGGGATTAGCCCTACATTGCCATGACAAAAGAGCTAATTATAGCAGGCAATCAATACCAGAGAGATTGATTGGAGAAGACAGAGAGCCTATTGAGACTAACCCGGGGGATGTAATTTTCCTTTCCAAATACACTATGCATTCGTCCTTGCCGAATTTGAGTGAAAATATTCGTTGGAGTTTAGATCTACGCTATAATCCAATAGGTCAACCTACTGGACGAGCCTGGTTTCCAGGTTTTATTGCTAGGAGCAAGAGTAAGCCAGATTCTGAGATGAATGACCCGAGTATATGGAAAATGTCATGGGGGAGAGCGCGGGAAAAGCTTACACGAACTCCGCCGAGTTCTTTTCAGCGTTGGTCTGAAGATGATCCCAATTGCGCTTAAAGTGATAGCGTGTAGCGCTAACACTGATAAAAATACATGATGAATGTATCGGCAGTAATACCAACATTTAATCGAGGGCACTGTCTTCTTCGAGCTATTAATTCCATATTAGCTCAGACTATTCCTGTCGATGAAATAATTGTTGTTGACGATGGATCCGATGATAAAACATATGATCTTCTTGTGAAAAGCGAATTGCTGGATATGCGAGGGCAAATGCCTAATATTCGGTATCTTTATCAGGAAAATAAAGGAGTTAGCGCAGCAAGAAATTTAGGAATAAAAGAGGCTGAACACGAATATATAGCATTACTAGATTCTGACGATGCTTGGACTGAAACTAAGATAGAAAGACAAGCGTTAAAACTAGTGGAAAAAAATTTTTCCTGCCGAATAACTCACACAGAAGAGATCTGGCTCAAGGACGGGCAAAGGATCAATCAAAAGAAAAAACATAAAAAAAGCGGTGGTTTTATTTTTGAGAAATGTCTCCCTTTATGCTGTATTTCACCAAGTTCTGTATTATTACATCGGACTTTATTCAACGAATATGGCTTTTTTGATGAGACACTTCCTGCTTGTGAAGACTATGATATGTGGCTGAGATTATGTGCTTTTGAAGAGGTGTTATTTGTGGAGGAGGCCTTAACCATTAAATATGGTGGACATGCAGACCAATTATCTAGGGCATTTTGGGGAATGGATAGGTTTAGAGTTCAAGCTTTAGAAAAACTGATTAATTCGGGAAAGCTGTCTAAAACACAGCGTTCACAAGCATTAGAGATGCTAGTAAAAAAAATAGAAATTCTTTTGCTTGGTGCTAAAAAAAGAGACAAAAAAGAGATGATACAGAACCTAGATATGAAGTTAAACTATTGGTTAGAAATGATTTGAGTTAATGGTCAGCGATAGATCAAAAGGGGAGGTCTCAAACGTCGAGCCAACGGTATGTTGGGTGGTTGCGTTAAAATCTGAAGCCAAACCAATAATTTCTTACTTCGAACTCGATCATCAATCTGGAAATAATATTTTCCCAATTTATAGAAATGATAAATTAGGTCACTCATTAATAATATCAGGTGTGGGCCAGATTAACGCAGCGGCAGCAACCACTTATTTGGCTAGTGAAAGTGGCGCTCCTCCCTGGGCTGCGTGGATAAACTTAGGAATAGCAGGGTCAATGGATGGAGAGATTGGAAAACTTTATCAGGGAGTGAAGGTTATTAATCCGACTAAGGAGAAAGTTTTTTTCCCGGGTTATCGGTTTTCTAAAATAGTTTCTTTAGCCGAAATACAAACTTTAGACTATCCTACTCCGGTCAAAAAAAATGGGGTTTTGCATGACATGGAGGCAAGCGGCTTCATCGATTTCGCGACCAGGTTTTCTTGTAACGAATTGGTATTTTCGTTCAAGGTCGTCTCGGATAATTCCGAGCAAGATATGAAATTAATAGATAAAATGGTGGTGAATTCTTTGATAGGGAATAGGTTGCAACAGCTGGACGCTTTACTAGATAAGATCATCACATTGAGCAAGCGCGAAAAGCAAAGACTGCAGATTCCAGATGAAGTCGAGGAAGTTTTTAAACAGTTTCATTTCTCTGTGACTATGAAAAATCAATTAATACAGAGATTGAGAAAATGGAAAATTCAATTTCCTAACCGATCCATCAGTGATTTAGTAAAAGAGGCTAAAACTGCAGCAGACGTCATTCGGAATATAGATGACGCTTTAACTGATTTGAAATTTGATTGGACTTGAAGAATTGATTGATACAATTTTTATAGAAAGGGGGGTTGTAAATCACTCGAGAACACAATCGATAAAATCTAAATTTAAGAACCCAACTATAATTGAAGTTGATCGGTATCAGGAGATTTTCAACAAAAGATCACAAAATTTCAGGATTCAAAAACAAAATCCTGCTCTAATCTTGGCCAAAAAACATGATAATTTTGTACTTCCTGCGCCGTCAGGATTCGGTCTGGCATCTACACGAAACTTTTACTTTTCACACATGTATAATTGTATTTATGACTGCCGGTATTGTTTTTTACAGGGCATGTATTCTTCCGCTAACTACGTGATTTTTGTAAATTTTGAAGACTTTTTTGATGAGATTGAGCAAAGTATTCAGGTAAATGGTGCACAGGATCTCACTTTCTTCTCAGGTTATGATTGCGATTCTTTAGCGTTCGAGAACATAACAGGATTTGCAGAGAGTATTTTACCGTTATTTAAAAGCTATCCAAAAGTAGACTTGGAATTTAGGACTAAAAGCGTTCAGCTGGAACCTTTGAAATCAGGACTTCCTATTGCCAATTGTATTGTTGCTTTTAGTATGATGCCAGAAGAATTGGCAAAAAGATTGGATAAAAAAGCGCCCAGTATCAAAAGAAGAATAAACGCTATAGAGAAACTAGCCGCTAGGGGATGGCCAATTGGTTTGCGGTTTGACCCCTTAATTTACTCCAAAGATTGGAAACAATTGTATAAGGGACTGTTGCTGGAAATAATGCATAGAGTGCCGAGAGAAGCTATTCACTCTATTTCCCATGGGCCACTTAGATATCCCAAAAAAATGTATCAAGATATTACAAAACTTTATCCGGAAGAGTTGCTTTTTTCGCTCCCAATGTCCGAGAATAACGGTTACGTAGATTATGGAGTTGATGTTGAGAACGAAATGGCGGAATTTTTAATTAAAAATCTGAAGAATTATGTGGAAGAAGCAAAAGTTTTTCAATGTGTTGTCCAGGCGTGAGGTAGAAACCAATTGGATTCCCAACAAAAAACTGCTGTTGTGACGGGAAGTTCCAGTGGAATAGGACGTGCTATTTCTCAGGACTTATTGTCACATGGGTATAAAGTCATTGGTCTTGCTCGAGATCATAAGAAATTTGATCCTGAAAATAAGCATTACTTCCCTTACGAGATAGATTTGACTGATTTTGATCGAACGATCTCCCTGTTAAAAAGGATTTTGGCAGATCATGAAGAAGTTAATGTTTTGGTGAGTAACGCTGGTTTTGGAAAGTTTCAATCCTTAGAGAACTTTTCAGTAACGCAAATTCAAAGTTTTTTGGATCTAAATCTACTGTCACATATTTTAGTGTGCCAAATTTTAGTTAGATATTTCAAAAAGCAGATGGGTGGCGATATCATAATAATGGGATCGGAGGCTGGTGTTTTGGGTAAAAAGAAATCCACACTATATTCTGCAGCCAAATTCGGTTTACGCGGTTTTTCCCAAGCACTGAGAGATGAAGTGGGTTCCAGTGACATCAGGGTGTGTCTAATTAATCCAGGGATGGTTCGATCTCCTTTCTTTGGTGATTTGAACTTTTACCCAGGAGAAAATTTTGAAAACGCTATTGAAACATCTGATGTTGCGGCAGTGGTCACAGATATCCTTGCGATGAGAAGGGGTACAATTATTGATGAAGTTAATTTGTCTCCCGCAAAAAAAGTGATAGTCTTCAACAAGTAAAGACAATGAAACGAAACTCTAGTTGCGCGCAGATTCTGAGATTCTATAAACTATATCTCTATTGGAGCGTTGAAAATTAAGCAGGATGTTCTCGCATAAACACAATTTCTTCAGCACTTGATTCTGCTGGAATGTAATTGTACTCAGCGCTGTTGAACTTGAACAAATCGTCGAGACTTTCTACACGGTTTTGAATAATAAACCGTGCCATCATTCCACGTGCTTTTTTAGCATAAAAACTAATAATTTTACTTTTCCCAGACTTATTCTCTTTAAAAACAGGAGTGATAACTCTCAAGTTTAATACTGATGTATTTACTGCTCCAAAATATTCTTGTGAAGCACAGTTTATTAAAATATCTGTACCCGCTTTCTTGGCGTCGTTGTTTAGCTCGGCTGCCAATTTCGTTCCCCAATAATCATATAAAGAAGAGCCTTGTCTATTCTTTAGTTTGCTGCCCATTTCTAATCGATACGGCTCTATCGCATCCAAAGGCCTTAAAATACCATAAAGCCCGGAGAGAATTTTGAGGTGATTTTGAGCCCAAAGTAAATCATCAGATGTCAGCGAAGCTGCGTCAAGTCCTTGATAAGTATCGCCAGCAAAAGCAAAAGCAGCGGATTTTTTATCTTGTGTTCCGAAGGTCTCAAATCGTTCTGCATTTAATTCGGCTAGATTTTGGCTGATCCCCATGAGATTTTTTAACTCAGTAACACTCAAATTCTTGGCTATTGAGACAAGTTCTCTAGCCGAATCATAAAATACTGGTTCCGTTGTCGTCAGATTATCTCGAGGCTGCATATTCAACTTTTTTGCAGGCGATACAACAACTAACATAGATACCTCCGAAGTTACTTATAGTAAATTTACACCGGCTTACAAAATAGATCCAGAAGTTGGTGAATTAACATCAAAATGAGTAATGTACCTTCAAGTTAATGAAATAAATTTGAAGGGCAAGCAAAGTTCACTAGTTTTATTTAAATATTTTAAATCAAATAACACAAATAAATTCTACTGTGACATCTTGGTTAAGACCTATTATGTCGAATTTCCCCGTTTGAATGAATAGTGACCCAGTCACCAGTCTTGAAGTCTGGGTTTTTAAGCGTTGAGATTGGAACATTGCCCCATCCCATCTGCTTAGCTGCTATGGTTCCGATTGGTATGATAGCATCATGATTTCCTAGTATCATCGCCTTAGGTGCTAGGCCAGAATATATTAATTCTAGTATTATCGCAGACGAGGAGCTGGACCCAATTAGGTTGGGTATGACTAATATTTTTTTAGCAGTTACTTTGCCATTTTGTGGGTGTCCCGCCTGTACCACCCTAGAGGTTTCGGCACTTACCCCACCCCAAAAACTTATGGGGGCATCAAAATACAGAATCTCGCCAGTCGCATTCCCGCCAATGATTACTGTTGATTTGGTTTTTAGCTCCACACTGAATTATCCCAAATCAGTTGACCGGACTGCGCACTTTTAACACAATCAATTAAAGAACCAAAAACTGGCGCGTATCCAGTATTACCTTCCGCGTAATGTGCAAACTTCGCCGAATTGGTCATCATTATCCCCGTTTGCTCTGGCAAAATTGGCGTAACCACCACACAAGTATCAACCACAAAGGTTACACCCAAATTTTTGAGGTCTTCATCAGCGCCATCATGTTCAAGGTCGGCCATAGTATGACGCCCTGTGCAGATAAAGACTGGTACTTTAAAACGCTTTTTATCTGCCAGTGCTAATAAAGCACGACATTCGTTATTTGAAAAATGAGGGCTGCCAAGTGCAACACAATCTATCTCGTGTGCTTTCGGAGTGCTTAAACTATTGCGAGCATCGATAACCATTTCTTTAGTTATAGTTATAATTTCCTGAGGCTTTTGACCAGATAACGCTGTTGGTGTATCGGGAGCTTCGGGAGTTAACCCACTTAAATGAACCAGCCCTACGGAGCCGGTGCTAGCCGCGCCAGCACATAATGCTTTCATTTGGTCCTCGGTAGCATTGTTAGGCAATCCGTGAACGACGGAAACGGTCTCGCCAGTTAATTTGCCTACCATGGATCCTAATACAGGAAAAAATGCGTCCTCATGCAGAAGTTTATTTGATAAATTGGATACATCCAACATCAATTTAGCCGTTCTATTCTCAGAACGATGCAATCCATAATATGGAGCTCGGGCAGAAATTGCACAGGCGATATCTAAGAAATCACCATATCTATTGGTTCTCGCTCCTAAAATACTATTTGTGAAAGCGACCGCATTGGATTCCCCCCATGCCACTTGTTGGCCAAGACTTGGGCGAGCTCCTGCTTGATATGGTGCACAGGTCCATGTGGGCACACAGCCCATTTCTTGATGTACTTTCATCAGGCGATAGGCCATGTCACGTTTTTCTTTAGATAGTTTGGTCTGGCTAAGTTTACTGAGATTAAGGGCGCCGACATTAGTTGTAGTTGGAATTTTAACCTGCGTTCCGTTTTCTGCTAGTTTTTCGCAATAAAGAACACCAGAGTCACCATGGTAAAGACAGCCATCTACATGGCTCGATTCAACCGGTATTAGACTATCCGCACCAAGTATCTCGGCTGACTCCACCACCAATTCCATCGCCATCTGGTCACCAGTCGTCCCGCTAAAGCCGGACAGGACGTTTTTTTCATGATCGCTTAATCTTACCATCAAAATTCCCAAGTTTTTAAAAACATGAGTTGATTTCTTAAACGTTTATAGAACTGGTTGAAAATTAGCTCCATCATAAAAAAATAAATGGCCTTCTCCTATGTCATTCCAGAGCCCGTGCAGTGATAAAGTCTCAGACTCAACAGCTACTTTAATAAATGGAAAAGTCATAAGGTTTTCAAGAGAAACTACAACGCCCTCTTTCTCCAGGGCCGCGATTTGATTTTGGCTGTCTTCTATGTGTTGAACACGCTCATATCCTGGGCGTAGGATATCCATCCATCTTCCAACAAAACTGGACTTTTCCTCAAGTTCTGGGGCATTCCCGGAGCACATTTGATGGCACGCACTGACACCGCCGCAGTTTGAATGCCCTAATACGATAATATGTGACACTTTTAGCGAGGTGACTGCGTATTCAACAGCCGCTGAGGTTCCATGATGGTCGCCGTCTGGATTATACGGCGGCACTAGGTTAGCAATGTTTCTGTGAATAAAGAATTCTCCTGTATCAGATCCAAAAATTGCAGTAACATGAACACGACTATCACAACAGGAAATGACCATTGCTCGAGGGTGTTGTCCATCTTCGGCCAGATGTTTATACCAAACCTTATTTTCAACATATTTTGTGGCTTTCCAACCTTTGTAACGCTGTATCAAGTAGGCTGGCAGCGGGGATCCGTTCGACATTTTCTCTCCATCGTTAAGCAATATAATTAATATTTTCAGGAAATAAAATCCACACTACTTTTCTAAAAAATCTATATTTTATCAAACTCAATCTACTCTTTGTAGTAACAACAATAGTAAATTGAGGGTAAGGAATATTAAATACTCTTGCATTTTGTATCGGAGAGTTATCGAAACTATTTTCTTTTGGGGGCTTTAATGCGCAGTAACAAAACAATTCATGTTATATCTTGCCATGCAGAGGGGGAGGTTGGTGATGTCATTGTTGGCGGTGTTGCCCCCCCACCGGGTGCAACACTGTGGGAGCAGAGAACCTGGATTGAGAAGGATCAATCCCTTCGTAATTTCATGCTGAATGAACCAAGGGGGGGCGTTTTTCGCCATGTGAATTTGCTTGTTCCTCCAAAAAATCCTGCTGCTCAAATGGGGTGGATTATTATGGAACCGGAAGCGACACCCCCTATGTCAGGGTCAAATTCTATCTGCGTTGCAACAGTTCTCCTAGATAGCGGCATTGTTACAATGACAGAGCCGATTACGGAAATGGTTTTGGAGGCTCCGGGAGGGTTAGTAAAGATAGTTGCTGAGTGCAAGGAAGGCAAAGCAGAACGAATTAGGGTTCAAAATGTGCCTGCCTTTGTTGGCAATTTAGGGGTTGATCTTCATGTCCCTGAGCTTGGGACACTTAAGGTAGATACGGCCTATGGCGGCGATACTTTCGTTGTCATAAATACCGATCAGATCGATTGTGATTTAATTGAGAGTGAAGCACGAAACTTAGCTGAACTCGGTGTTAAAATTACGAATGCTGCTAATGACCAACTAAGATTTGATCATCCTGAAAATAAGGATTGGAATAAGTTCTCTTTTTGTCTCTTTGCTGGGCCCGTCATGAAAAAGAATGAAGAGTTATGGGCTAGATCAGTTGTTGCAATTCAA
Source organism: SAR116 cluster bacterium AG-313-A07 (assembly GCA_003284265.1). GTDB lineage: Bacteria > Pseudomonadota > Alphaproteobacteria > Thalassobaculales > Thalassobaculaceae > UBA7326. The sequence continues at coordinate 46,436 of QBVV01000003.1, read as the reverse complement.
CCGGGGAAGATTGACCGCTCTCCGACCGGAACTGCTCTATGTGCGCGAATGGCTATCCTCCGGCAATCTGGAGTTATGAGGGTTGGCGATGTGTTGACTGTATCCTCGATAATAAACTCGGAATTCAGCGGATCTATCTTGGAGGACACATCTGTCGGATCTAATTTAGCCATCGTTCCTGAAGTAAGCGGTCGGGGATGGATAACTGGCACGCATCAATATCTTCTAGACCCATCTGACCCCTGGCCTGAAGGTTACAGACTAACAGACACGTGGCCTAATTACAAATGACACTAAGTAATAGCAGATTTAAGGCTCGAAAATGCTTCGAGCGCTCGCTCCCGAGAAACCTTCAGGTCTACAATTGGTTTGGGATAAGTTTCTCCGAGTTTTACCTTACATTTATCCAGTAATTTTGTTGACGCTTCCCAAGGAGTGAATAAAAAAGAATTGGGCAAATTTTCTAATTCGGGGATAAAACGTCGAACAAAAACTCCGTCTGGATCAAATCTTTTCCCCTGTGTAATCGGATTGAATATACGAAAATATGGGGCTGCGTCTGCGCCACAGCCCGCAATCCATTGCCAGCCGGCACTATTGTTAGCCAGGTCTGCATCAAAAAGACAATCCCAGAACCAAGACTCACCATGATGCCAGTGCAGAAGAAGATTTTTAACTAGAAATGAGCCCACGATCATGCGCAGCCGATTATGCATATATCCTGTTTGCCATAGCTGCCTCATTCCTGCGTCAACAATTGGATAGCCTGTCTGCCCTGTTTGCCAAGCCCTCAATAAACTTTCATCAGTAGTCCAAGGGAAACTATCGAATTTCGATTGGAGGTTTGTTTTGGGAAGCCCTGGGAAATGATAGAGAAGAGAGTTGGAAAACTCCCTCCAACCTAATTCCGATAGAAAATGTCCTATATCCTTTTCCAGATGCGGATTGAACTGTATTTTCTGTTTGGCCGCATACCAAACAGTGTTGGGTGAAACCTCCCCCCAATGAAGGTAAGGCGAAAGTCGGGAAACATTGGCCTTGACTGGAAAGTTCCTCCCCTCCTTGTAATCAGCAATTTCATTTTTGACGAATTCGTTCAGTCTTTCTTTTGCTCCAATTTCACCAACACGCCAATCATTTATTACTAACTTCTCCCAATACTTGTTAGTTAAAAGATTTAGACCATCGATATGTGTCTCGCCATTTGAATCATTTTGAACAAATTTTATTGATGTTGGCGGTTCCGGCGAACGAGGCGGGGATGCATGGAGACATCCTCTGCGGTAAAATGGTGTGAACACCTTATAAGGTGTCCCATCAGCCTTGAGTGTTTCCCACGGCTCCCATAATAAAGAACCTCCAAAACTCAAAACAGTAAGACCAGTTTTACTCAGTCTTGTTTTTATATTGCTATCGCGTGCAATGGAGCTTGCATCATACAACCTATTCCAAGTTAACGATTGAGGTTTTTCCTCCGCGATAAGTCTTTCCAAAATCTCCAAAGGATCCCCTTTAAAGCAACGAAGTGAACCGTTTAAGCTATCGTTAAGGGACTTTAGCGAATGGTGTAGCCATACTCTGCCAGCTCCACCAACCGGTCTTTCAGTGGTATTTTTAGTATCTAGAATGTAAATCGGAATAACTGTTCCATTTTTTGCACTCGCATTCAGCGCAGGGTTATCACTTAAGCGCAGGTCCTGCCGAAACCAGTGTATGGAGATCGTATTCTTTTTCATGAACAGTTATCTAGGTTTATTTCATTAATAAGCAATGCGTTTAGATGGGACCTCTGCCGCCCAAACATATTTGTTTTTATTTCATCGATCTAAGTGTTTGGCTAATTCGGTGATTAAAACCTCACCAGACTGAGCGTTAACATCGAGATGGGTAACGATACGGATCCTCCGTTCCCCAAATGCACCTATCAGAATTTCTTTCTTTGCTAAAGCTTTTGTCAGCTCCTGGGCTGTTGGCGCGGTCTCCATTAGATCGAAAATAATAATATTTGTTTCTACGGGGAGCACTTTTTTCACCTTTTTGAAAGCGCTTATTCTTTGACTGAGTATTTCGGCAAGATGATGGTCCTCAGCTAAACGGGCTATATTATTATCAAGAGCGTAAATACACATTGCCGCAACGATCCCCGATTGACGCATAGCTCCGCCCCATTGTTGTTTTATACGCCAGGCGCGGTCAATAAAGTCTTGTGATCCAGCCAATGCTGCCCCTATTGGGGCTCCAAGCCCTTTTGTGAAATCTATCCATACTGAATCATAGTGAGCGCCATATTGTTTTGCCGAAATACCCGTTTTTGTAACGGCATTCATGAGGCGTGCGCCATCCATATGAGTTTTAAGGCCAGCCTGATGCGCTGTAGCAGCAACTGCATCAAGTTTTTCCAATGGCCACACTGCTCCACCACTCATATTCGCTGTCTGTTCGACACACAGAAGAGAACTTATTGGGGCATAACGCGATAGTGGACGGATTGCATCAGTTACTTGAGAGCTATCAAATATGCCATTATTTCCATGTAATGCCCTTATCATAACGCCACTTAGCGCAGATGGTCCCCCAGTCTCAAAATTTATTATATGCGAGTTGTACTCACATATTATCTCTTCGCCAGGTTGCGTATGAACTTTTATCGCTATTTCGTTACACATTGTTCCAGAGGGTAAAAATATAGCTGCTTCTTTTCCTAGGAGCTCGGCTGTTTTCTCACATAATTCTATAGTTGTTGGATCTTCAGATTTCTGTTCATCGCCAACGGAGCAGGTTAAAACAGTTTTCCGCATCTCCATTGATGGTTTAGTTTTTGTGTCCGAGAAAAAGTCATGCATTATTGTATCACCTACATTTTATATAATTATGATTATTTATATCGAATAATTTTATAAAGGCGTCATTAACACCTTTAATGGCTTTAGATAAAGAACGTAATGGGGAGTGAGAAACATGCCTTTGACTTTTGTTCATCACAGGGTGACTTGTCAACCGAGGACTTGGTCGAATGTAGCAAAACAGGTGATAGGTCTGAGTGATTTCATGCTGAAGGATAATGATACGGCACTTTATGGATTATGGCGAAGTCAGATTGGACTTCCGCGCGATACAATTACGATAATTTCAGCGTGGCCTGATTTGGAAACAGCAAAAGAAAAGTCTGGTCAAATTTGCGTAGGGATGGAAATGGTATCAGCCGTTGAAACGGATATTATGCGTCCAACAATCCGACCTAAAGATGGCAAGCGGCCTGAGCGCCAAGGTAACTATGCTTTTCGCTGGTTTGAGACCCCATTGGAAAATTTTGACGAGTTCCTGCAGCTTTGTACTGACGCCTGGCCTGATTTCGAAAGTAGTTACGACTCTCAAATAATTGGACTTTGGGAAATTGAAAATGATAATAAGAATGTGAAAACTCTCTTGTTAACAAGGCGTCCAAGCCTCGCTATGTGGGAGAGGTCAAAAAGTCCCCAAGGCAATAAAGAAGCCAAAGTTAGACAAAAACTTAGCCGTCGTTATGATTTGTGTGATTGGACAACTGTTTGCACCACAACTTTAATCACTGCATCAGACGAACCAGATAATATTCGGTGGAGCTGATGGGATTTTAACTGCAATGCAGATTGCAACCTAACCACAGCAGTCTAACCCCCACTTTTTTAATCGCCAATAATTATATGGAAGCGGCGTAATGAAACCAGCGATTAACATCACGGGTATCACCCACGGTATTAATTTGGCACCGCCTGTTAACCAGATATCAACTAGATTCATTGGAATTTCCTTTGATAATATGGACATTAAAGACATGCTGATGGTCGTTCTGAAAGCCGTTCTAATATCAATTTGACGGGCAAGAATTATAGTTTCCAATATTATGGAGATTATAAAACCGTTAATGATGGCTAAAACCATAATGTAAATGGCGGGCCAGTTTATTTCCGAAAATTGAAAAACGCAATTGTGCCGAGATCACCGATAGCATAGCCAAGCAAACACCATAACGTATTGTAGCTCGCTCTTTTCCAAGTCTGAGTACAGTTCCATTTAAAAGGTTCTTGAAGGTCACAACTACTGATCGAACTCAACCTCTATTAATTGATAATTACTAAAGAAACGGGGCTGGATACAGACTTTTTGAAAAGAGTTTCAATAGATTAGTGTTGTCAAAGAAGAAAATCTTTATATTTTCTTTTTAGGGGTTGCTTTTAAAGTTAGTCAGTACTAACTTCCTGTCATGGTTCCAAAACAATACGATGCAGAAGATAAAAGACTAAGAGAAAGTTCTCGACTCTTCCTGTTTCCTTTGGGCGCTCAAAATGTAGTTTTGTGCATCCCCGTCCTGTTTATTGGCTTTGCAATGGTTTGGTGGGAAACGGATCTGGCAAACCTGATTTTTAAATCCATATCGGATGCTTATTTACAAGTTAGTACATTCGTTGCTGCCACTTTTTTGATCTTTTATAGTTGCGAGAAATTTTTCAATATTGATGCGGCTAGGGCTTTACGTAATGCTGCATTTTGGCAAGTTCCTATTGCTGCTGGATTAGGAGCACTTCCGGGATGTGGGGGTGCTATAATTGTTGTCACTCAATATGTCACTGGACGGTTAAGCTTTGGAAGTGTGGTAGCAGTATTGACTGCTACCATGGGTGATGCTGCATTTTTATTGATAGCGCAGGCGCCATTGACTGGAATCTCGATGATGATAATGGGCCTTGTCGTTGGATCCTTAAGTGGATGGGTAGTCAACATTATTCATCACAAGGACTTTTTATTTAAAGAGACAATAATTGAAGTCGCAGCTAACGCGAACAGGCAAGATGCCTCGAGTCCATTTCTTGATCTTATATGGTATTTGTTATTGGCTCCAGGTGTTATTCTTGCCATCCTTGTTGCGTTTCAGGTTGACGTAGACACAATGTTTGCCACGACACTCTTTGATAAACCTGCAACGTTGTTAGGAGTGATCGGGGGAACTTTAGCCGTTGTAATGCAATTAGCCCCCAGAGTGGGTTTGAGAGGAGACGTCGGTTTTTCAAGGAATGGAACAATTTTACGTCGCACGGTAAAAGAGACGAACTTTGTAACCTTGTGGGTTATCCTGGCTTATCTTGTATTTGAACTATCGATTTATTTTTTAGCTATTGACCTAAAATTGATTTTTGAGGGATGGGCCGTCTTGACACCATTAATATCTGTTCTGATTGGGTTTCTGCCCGGCTGTGGCCCGCAGGTATTAATAACTACCATGTATTTAGCAGGATTCATTCCATTATCCGCCCAGATAGGCAATGCAATAAGTAACGATGGGGATGCTTTATTTCCTGCTTTGGCCATAGCACCCCGTGTTGCCCTGATAGCCACCCTTTATTCTGGAATTCCCGCACTTATTGTTTCTTACGGGTGGTTTTTTGTGATGGAATAATCTATCCGTCTGGGGAACCAATTGATATAATTTCCAGGGGATTTGTATTCATCATTATGTCATTACTTGATAATTTGTGTCCTGATGGGAGCCAGCATGTCAGACATCGTTGAGGCAATTGAAAATTGTATAGGTACCAATGCAGTCTTAAAGGGCGATGCTGTTAGGGAAAGGGTATCGGTTTGGGGGACTAATCAGCCGATGGAAGCATTGGCAATTGTGAGGCCTAAAAATACAGATGAAGTATCATCTATTTTGAGATTATGTAATGAAGAAGGGCAACCCATTGTCCCACAAGGCGGAATGACAGGGCTGGTTAAAGCCGGTATGCCAAACAGTTCCGAGATAGCATTTTCAATGGAACGAATGAATTCTATTATCGATGTGGATTTTGAGACCGCCACGATGACTGTTGAGGCGGGTGTAACTCTTCAAGAAGCTCAAGAGGCAGCTGATGCGCATGACTTAATGCTTCCTTTGGATCTTGGGGCCCGCGGGAGCGCGACTATTGGAGGCAATTTATCAACTAATGCCGGTGGCAACCGCGTTATTCGGTATGGTATGACCCGAGAAATGGTGCTTGGAGTTGAGGCAGTTCTTGCCGATGGAACGATTTTATCATCACTAAATAAAGTATTGAAGAACAATACCGGATATGATCTCAAACAATTATTTATTGGTGGCGAGGGTACCTTAGGCGTAATTACAAAGGCAGTCCTTCGACTACGACCCAAACCTAAAAGTGAAAATACTGCATTCGTGTCAATAAATGACTTTGCTAATGTCGTGAAGCTTTTGAGACGTTTGGAGGTAAGCCTTTCGGGGACCTTATCTGCATTTGAAGTCATGTGGTGTTCAGCATATAAAGTGCTGACAGGTGACCACTCTCATAATAGTAGGCCCTTTCCTATAGAGGCTAGCCATTTTGTGTTAGTGGAAGCGCTCGGTGGGGACCCGGCCAACGACAAGGATAGATTTGAAAATGCTCTTGGGGAAGCGTTGCAAACGGGACTTGTCACTGATGCTTTGGTTGCTCAGTCCGAGTCAGAAAGAAAATCCTTCTGGAATATAAGAGACGATATTCCTGCAATCCGGAGCGAGTTTCGTGATGGAGGAGTAATTACATTTGATGTGAGTGTCCCTATATCGCAAATGGAAGAATATTTGAGGCTTGTGGAGAATGATCTCAAGCAGAGCTGGTCTAATGCTTATTTTTATGTTTTTGGGCATTTAGGGGACAGCAACTTGCATCTAGGTGTTCACGTTGGCCCGCAAACAGAACATTATCGCCATGATATTGAGAAAATAGTGTTTAATAGACTCGATGGGCGAGGGGGCTCAATCTCTGCCGAACATGGAATAGGTTTAATAAAACGTGACTTCATTGGCCTGAGCAGAACACCTGAAGAGTTAGCTCTTATGAGAAAATTAAAGGTGGCACTTGATCCAAAAAATATACTTAACCCAGGAAAGATATTCAAACTGTCTTGAATGTTAAATGAACAGCTCGTTTTATTCACGTTGTAACAGCATAAAAATCATTAAAAAATAAAAATCGATATTTTGATCTGCGCAGAAACGAAGAGACGATGGGTTAGTTTTTTTGATCTCATAATTCAATTCAAAAGGCAATAGACCGATTGATACTTGCACTACGGAAGTTGTGTGTTGCCTCTTATCGTACGAATGCCATCATCATGAGATGATCCGTTTTAGTTTTTTAGTGATGCCAATGTTTTTATATGTTCAGGGGTAAGACCACAGCAACCCCCTATAACGGTTGCCCCCGTTTTGATCCATTTTTCTGCAAATTGTTTGAGAGCGTCATTTGAAATTATATTTTCAAACTGCCAGTTTGGCGATTTAAAATAACCTGAGTCAGGGTAAGCGAATAATGGGCCTTTAAATTTGTTTTTTAAAACCTTTAAACTGGATTCGATGGCGTCTGACTGGGTATGCATGAAGCCCGAGGAATCAGGATTGAAGTCAGAAAGTATTGTTAATAATTCAACCAGCGGTAAATCGGGTTCTGGGAGAAAACTAAAAAGATCACCATTTTTTGACTGCCGAGCAGAAAAACCAGCCCACACAGGAAGCCCTGTCGTTTCGGCAGCGTTAAAAGCTGCTTTCATCCTCTCGGGATCGTACATCATCTCTAGTAAAATAAAGTCACACCCTTCTTCTCGGAGAATATTGCCTAATTCTGTCAGTGCATTTTCAAGTTGGTGAATAGAACTCTTATCGTGCCTATTGGGTATGGCCGTACCTTCTGCTATTGGACCGCGATGGGATAAGGAGCCGGCAATTAGAATATCTTTTTTTGAACAGGTTCTCCTGGCTCTTTGTGCTGCCTCAATAGTCTTCTTGTTAATTTCTAAGAAATCCTCCTCATGCCCAGATAAAGATAACATCAGACGCGAGGTGCTATAGGTATTCGCCGTGATCATATCGGCTCCGGCGTTTAGATAATCTCTATGAATTTCCTCTAAAATATTTGCATTATCTAAAGCCGCAACACCACACCAGGCGCCCGGATCCATAGGAACGCCTCTTTTCTCTAGTTCTGTGCCAGTGCCCCCATCGAGTATAAAAAGTTCACCGGTTTTAATTTTTTCATAGGTTTTGTGGTATGCCATCGTCGGACTCCGTATTTCAGCGAAATAGGATCCGCTACTTTAGCTAAATTTATATAGCGCCCGCAATCTAGTTTTCAAATCAGCGCAATTCTCTTATCAACGCCCTTGCAGAAAAAATCAAGTGGATTAATAAATTTTTAAAAAATTTAGTTTTCGAGGCCGATAATGTTATAAACTTACTTTCACAGATTTTTTATTTAAAAAGAAGATTAGTAGCGAGGTATCAAAGAAATGAATTTAACACTTCATCACATCAATCTTTGTACTGACAATGTTGAGGAAATGGATGCTTTTTATCAGGATGTTTTAGGATTGAATAGAGAGACAAATGATTTGCCAATTCTAGAGAAAAAAAAGGGATATTCTGGAGATGTAGCGTTTGTATCCGATGGGAATATACAGATGCATTTGGCTCAACGGGATAATCAAGCGGGATTTAAAACAGGGCAAATAGTTAATCCAGTTGCCAGAGGTCATATTGCGTATAGAACAGACGATCTAAAGGCTTTTAAAAAGCATCTAGAAGCTAAGGGTATATCATATTCAGATTGGGGGGAGAGAGCTGTTGCGGGTTGGCATCAAATCTTTTTCTACGATCCAGATGGTACGGTAATTGAAGTGCATCAAAGGACGTCTTAAGTTATCGTTCCCCGTTATGGAGAGTGATTACCGATTTAATAATTCCGAAACGATAAGTTCCCACTCATTCTCTATTGTTTCTTTCGGCATTGCTTTGTTTGCTCTTGAATACCAATACGAAGCGTTTCCTAAGTCACCTTCTTCCCTATGGAGCAGGGCGTGCACCCAGGCGCCATCGTCGGTTTCATCAGATTGCACGATGGCATGTGCTTTGTCCCAATCACCTTTTTTCTGCCACCAAAGAGCTGTGAGAGGTTTGGGCAGTTCTTCGCTAGGTGATTGATTTGTGGTGCTGATTTTAAAGTCATTTCTTTTCATTAGGGACTCCAATTAGGATTAGTCTGGATCGGGCCTTAAAAGTGAATTGTGTTCGCCCAAGCGCGGAGGCTGGGTCTTCGGAGATATGGTCTCGCCATCAATTTTAAAGCCCAAGGTTGGCATATGCAGTGGCGCTTTAGCATTGTTAACTTCCATTGGCTTTGTTATACCGCGCTCTAAGACTTGTGGATCGGATAAAGTTTCATTGAGACTTCGTACCTTTGCGGCTGGGACTGCAAATAGTTCTAATTTATCTTCCCAGAAATCTGCTGTCTCCATACGAATTTTATCAGCAAATATTTTTTGCAATATAGCGCTATTTCTTTTGCGGTTTTCAAAAACACAAAATCGGGCATCTTCTAACAAATAATCTAGCTCCAATGCTCTGCAAAGGGACCCATATTGCCGTTCGTTATTTGCAGCTATCATTAAAAGCCCCTCTTTGGTTTCGAACGCGCCGGATGAGGGGCTTTGACTCCAAGCCTCATTTCCTGATGCTTCGGGTTGCCATCCAGTATTAAGATGGTTGGTCACTAAGGATGCCATAAGAAGTAACGAGGTATCTAGCATTGCAACATCTACCACAATTCCTTTTTTTGTTCGTTTGACCTCATGTAGCGCAGAAACTATGGCGAAAGCTGCGTTCATGCCCGTTGCGTAATCGATATATGGAGCTCCTACTTTATTGGGTTCGGTATCACGAGTTCCCGTTAATCTCATGATCCCCGACATCCCTTGGACGATATGGTCATATGCGGGTCTTTTTGATTTTGGACCGTCGTGACCGTAAGCAGAAATAGAACAATAGATAATAAACGGGTTTATCTTAAAAACCTCGGAGCTGGATAAACCAAGTTTGTTTGCCGTTCCGGGTCTAAAGTTTTCAACAAAAACATCGGCTGTTTTGATCAATTTTTTTAAGCTTTTCAAATCGGATGATTTTTTAAGATTGAGAGTTATAGATTTTTTTCCAGCATTCTGAGTTAAATAAGCAGTGGCCATCTGTTGTTCTTGTAATCCCTCAGGAGCAGTTCCGTATCGGGTCCAATCTCCTAAGTCTGGTTGCTCTATTTTGAAAACCTCTGCCCCCATAAGTGCAAGTTGATAGGTGGCGTAGGGTCCTGCTAAAACTTGAGTTAAATCTACTACGCGTATGTTCGATAATGGCTGAAACATTTTAGCTACCCCTCCTTATTCAAATTTAAATTAGATAGAAACCATCAAGACGTTATTTGACAAACGGATTAAGATGAAATGCTACGACCATAAGTATTTATTCAAGGCTATTTATCCGGTTTGTCTTCTAGGCTTTCTGCAGCGGCTACCATCGCGAAAATAATTGGGCGATTAATTGGATCGTCAGGACAATGTTGTCGATAAACGGCGCGCGCTATCATGTAGGCACTGAGCCGCGAGGCACCATTCTTTCGGGCATCCAAAAAAGCCCTGACTGTCTCGTCGACAACCTCTGGCGAGGTTTCTTTTACCAGATCGTCTGTCATTTCAAATTCCGGATAGTTTTTCTAATTATTAAGCAGAACTTTGGCAAGTCAAGACAGTTTATCCACACGCAACCGAATAGATATCCTTAACTTCACCAGGTAAGGGTATAGCAAACCAGCTATCTCCTCGGTCCCTTGTTCCAAATACTTCGCCACTATATCTAGCTCCAATATATATCTGACTTGGGTCAGAAGTATGCAGGCCGATCGACATAATGGTGCCGTTTACCTGAACTTTATCAAATCTTTCCCACGTTTCTCCACCGTCGTCACTTTTATAAACTCCACCGTCGTGACTAGCCGCAGCGACTGAAAGTGCCGCGTATAAAGTATTTGGCTTTTGGGGCGATGTTTTAATATCTCTCGCATAAGTCGTGGGAGAGAACCGTCCCACCTCGATGTCTTCCCAGTTTTCTCCCCTATTGTTTGTCTTAAAGATACCCATTCTGAGTGCAATTAGTATCTTCTCTGGATTCAATGGGCTTATCGTAATCGCATGTGCATCCAGCATACCCTCGGCTAAGGTTTTATCTTGAACTATGGAGCTTTGAAGATGCGGTAATTTGGCTAGTTGAATTAAATCGCAAGACAAATCAGTCCATGTGTGGCCGCCATCAACTGTTCGCATGGCACCAGAAATTTCCAATGCAGCGTAGATTTCGTCGGGGTTCCCAGGCTTTTGCACCATGCGCATGACGCGTGGGGAGAATGGCCCCGAACAATGTTCTTTAACGTTAGGAGTAGTAAGTTTTACCCATGATTCTCCGAAATCAATCGACTTGTAGACTTCGATTGGTGACGCGCCTGCATACATAATATTTGGTTGATTCTCTATTGTTAAGAAACTCCATATTTGCATATCTTCATCTGGGAAATGGGTGCGATTAAAAGTCAAACCATTATCTACGCTACGCCAGACACCATCGTCGGTTCCGGCAAAAATATATTCTGAATTATTGGGGTGCACATAGACTGTAAAAGTTTCTCTTTCTTGATAAACATGTTCCCACTGTTCACCTTCTACCGGGCGACGAAAAATGCCTACTGCACCAGTCGCTTCTGGGCGACCGATAAATCCTGCGACACTCACGTAAATATTTGATCCAGACATAATGGCTCCATTTTGATCATAAGAAGGTTAATTTTTGGTTTTACGGTATACTTTTGACAAAAATTAGTTTTAGTCTTCGGCTTACGAAATAAGATACTAATCAAAGAAATAGTCGGATGAAAGCCACAATGAATCAAGTAAATCATATCTCGTCAGATCTTAAAGAAAACCGAGAAGTTTACCAAGTCAAACAGTGGCTTCAGAAGTTTGGTAAGGCTTTAGAAAGCGCAAGGATTGAAGAATTAGAGGATTGTTTTTCGGATGACGCTCACTGGCGCGATCTTCTTGCGTTTACTTGGTCTATATCTCCCTTTGAAGGTCGATTGACAATTAGTACAGGATTGCTTGCCTTTCAGAAGGATATGAATGCGAGAAATTTTGTACTCGCTGATGGACGCACCGAACCAAGAACCGTAACTCGCTTGGGAGTAGATGTCATTGAAGGTATTTTTACCTTCGAAACTAGTGTGGGGAAGGGTGAGGGAATTGTAAGGTTATTAAAAGAAGAACCAACAAAGGCCTGGATATTCCTAACCTCGCTTTTTGAATTAAAAGGCCACGAGGAGAAAAATGGTCCAAGACGTCCATCTGGGGAAGCCTACTCAAGAAATTTTGGTGGATCTAATTGGCTTGATCAACGCCAATCAGCGCAAGCGTTTGAGGATAGAGATCCGCAGGTATTGGTCGTTGGAGGTGGGCAGGCTGGACTTGCGATCGCAGCTCGACTGGGACAACTAGAAATAGATACGTTGGTGGTGGATAAGCATGAACGAATAGGAGACAATTGGCGAAAACGCTACCACTCTTTGGCTCTTCATAATCAAATCCATGTCAACCATTTGCCTTATATGCCGTTTCCTCCCACATGGCCTAAATATATTCCAAAAGATATGTTAGCTAACTGGTTTGAGTCATATTCCGAGGCCTTGCAAATAAATTATTGGACTAATTCTGAATTTATCTCTGGAAGGTATGATGATAATGAAGAGCGATGGGAAGCCACTATACGAAGGGGTGAGAGTAGTCACCGCGTGATGTCCCCTAAACATATCATATTTGCAAATGGTGTGAGTGGGATACCCTACATTCCGCAGCTTCCGGGACTCCAAAATTTTAAAGGAGAAGTCGTTCATTCCCATTTTTTTACACATGGTGGATCGTTTTCAGGGAAAAAGGTTATGGTTTTGGGAACGGGAAATAGTGGTCACGATGTTGCCCAGGACCTTCATAGTCACGGAGTGAATACGACTATCGTACAACGCGGATCCACCACAGTTGTTAGTATAGATCCGAGTGCTAAGTTGAACTACGCTTTATACGATGAAGGCCCGACCATTGATGATTGTGATTTAATTGCATCTGTCGCCACATACCCCCTTGTTGTTAAAGGGTATCAACTCGCTGTAAAAAAAATGGCTGAATTGGATAAGGAGCTAATAGAAAACCTAATTAGGCGCGGATTCAAATATGACTTAGGAGAAGATGAAACTGGCCATCAGATGAAATATAGAAGAAGGGGTGGTGGATACTATCTTGATGCAGGTTGCTCTCAGTTAATAATAGATGGAGAAATACACCTGCTTCAATTCGATAGTATTAAAGAGTTCACTGACACTGGGATACGCTGCAAAGATGGCTCCGATATACATTTTGACGCCATCATATTAGCCACTGGGTATTATACACAGAAAGAATTAGTGAAAAGGCTGCTAGGCGAAGAAGTTGCAGATTCTGTTGGTGAAATATGGGGTATAGGTCCCGATGGAGAAATGGCTAATATGTGGAAGAAAACTCCCCAAAAAGGGCTTTGGTTTATGGCGGGAAGTTTGGCACAATGCCGTATTTATTCAAAATATTTAGCACTCCAGATCAAAGCGATAGAGGAAGATTTAATCCCCTAAAACCAATATTTTTTCACATGCGCTGAGGTGGGTTTTTTGAGATATAAGTGTTAGTTGTGGATTCTGTCAACTCTGAAGACAACCAATACTGCGTCGATTTCTTTAAACGCGATGACGGTACGTTTGGTTTTGAAGAGTATAGGCGGGATATCGAAGACTATAACCAATGGTTTAAAATAGGCTGTTTTGATACATTATTGTTCACTACAAAAAAGGATGCAATAGAAGCGGCCGGAGATCATGTCATATGGTTAAAAGGTCAATTAGAATAATTAATTTAGAGTTGCTTTAATTAGTATTGGACGGTTTGATGGGTGCTGGGGAGTGTTATCATGGCTAGATTAGAAGGAAAAGTAGCAGTAATTACTGGCGGCGCCAATGGAATTGGAAGAGCCATTTGCGAGCGATTTTGTGAAGAAGGTGCCATAGTAATAATTGCAGATATGAATGAATCAGCAGGTCAACAGGTTGCCAAAACCTTAGGTGCAAAAACAAGTTTCTTCCAACTTGATGTTCGCGAGAAAGATCAGTGGTACTCATTGATGAGCGAGGTTAAACAAAAACATGGAAAGTTAGATGTTCTTGTCAATAATGCTGGGATTTTGTCAACTTCATCTCTTCAGTCAGTAGAGGAGGTTAACCTCGAGGAGTGGCGATCCGTGCAATCGGTCAATGTTGAGGGTGTCTTTTTAGGTTGCCAGGCCGCAATCAAGATAATGAAATTAAACGGAGGAGCGATTGTAAATCTATCCTCGGTGGCGGGTTTGATCGCATCGCCGGGTATATTGGCCTATGGGGCTTCAAAAGGGGCTGTTCGTCAATTAACGAAATCGATAGCGGTGGACTGTGCAAGAAAAGGTTATGGAATTAGATGTAATTCTGTCCACCCAGGCCTTATTGATACTGATATGGGACAAAACTCGATGCATATGGGAGGAGGGGATCCCGAAGAGAACTATAAAAAAAGGGTCGCTCTTACCCCGATTGGGGAGGCTGGAAGTCCGATTGATATAGCTAATGGGATTGTGTTTCTAGCCTCAGAGGAGGCGCGTCATGTTACAGGTGCAGAATTGGTTATTGACGGTGGGTTAACTGCTGTTTGATCAATGCAATGATCAATTATATAGGTGTTCTTTATCCATGACCTTAAGCCAGAACGAACAAAAAAAAATATTGGCAGTTAAAGCCGCTAATTTTGTGGAACCTGGAATGTTGTTAGGTCTAGGTACTGGATCAACAGTAGATATTTTAATATCAACTCTTGGTGAGAAATTTGGAGACCTCAAAACTTTAGAGATTGTCCCGACCTCCCTGGATAGTGCAGATAAAGCATCCAAACTTGGAGTGAAAATTCTTGAGCCAAAAAGTGATTTGTCTCCCGATTTGCTAATAGATGGTGCGGATGAGGTTGCTCCTGATCTATCAATGATTAAAGGGGGTGGCGGTGCTTTACTATGGGAAAAAATAGTTGCGCATAACTCAAAGAGAAGGATCTATATGGCCGATTCAACGAAGCTGGTTCGCGAGTTGGGTCATTTCCTACTGCCGGTTGAAGTCGTTTCTTTTGGTCACGAATGGACATCTATGGCTTTAAAAAAGATCTTTTCTGCCGTAACCATTAGAAAGACTGCGGAAGGTGAAATTTTCAAAACCAACTCGGAAAACCTCATTTATGATTGTCAAATCGTAGATGATATCCAAATAGACGTTTTAGACGCAGATTTGTGCCGAATTCCAGGAGTTGTTACGTCCGGATTATTTTATGGTTTCGTAGATATTCTGCTTACAGTAAAAAGTGAAAATGTTATTGAAATTTATGAGCCGAGAGATGTTTTTTGGTGAAGAATATTAGAACCAGTAAGTGCTAAAATCTGATTTTAACAATAATTTGATTATCGTGCGCTAAAACAGGGGGCTTGAAATCAATGATGCGCAAAGTAGTACAGATTGTAAAAGCCTTTGTTTTTGTATTAGTCCTATTAACTATAGTTTTCATGTTTTTGGGCTTAGAAATGTCATCCTCTTATACACGTGCTAGCCCTGATTGCTCTGTTTGGTGTGTAATTATGGAGAGGGTGCTCAATACATTTAGCTAGATTTTTATTGTGCTGAATTCGTGAATTTAATAAGAATCCAAATTTTTTGTTTAAATATTAAACTAGATCTTGTAATGGGTACTTCTATTCATTCAGCTACTAGAATTAATAAATGATTTACCCTCTCAACCAACCCCATCAACCTGTTTTCTCATTCGCCGATGCAGAGATGGGAGGGCTATCGAACCATTTGATAAAAGCAATTGAAAAAGTGAGCGGCCAACCTCGCCTAAAACGTATTTATAATGAATATATAGAGGACAGTCTGCCTGCGTGTGATTTTTGGTTGGATGCTTTAGAACGGCTTGGAATTGAGATTAAGTTGAAAAAAGAACAAGAAGTCTCAATACCGAAGACTGGTCCACTATTGTGCGTCGCAAACCATCCCTATGGAGTAATCGATGGTATAGTTTTGTGCTCTCTTTTGTCCAAAGTGCGTCAGGATTATAGGATTCTCACTCATAGAGTGCTTCAAGCTACCGCCGTGAAAGATAAAATTCTTCCGGTCTCCTTCGATGAAACGCCAGCAGCTTTGCAATCAAACCTGGAGACGCGCGCTGAAGCTTTAAGGTTTTTGAAAGCTGGTGGAGCAATCATTATTTTCCCGGCAGGAGCAATTTCGTTGTCGAAAAAAATAGTCAATTCTGCTTTTGATGCTCCTTGGAAAACGTTTACAGCTAAACTCGCTCTTCAACCGCACACTGTGACACTGCCTTTCTTTTTTGAAGGGAAAAATTCTATGCTATTTCAAATAGCTCGGAAATTTAGTCAAACGCTGGGATATGCTTTAATGTTTCATGAAACGTGCAGATTGATGGGGACGACTGTTGAGGTTTGGATGCGTGCTCCATTGAATAGTGAATACTTAAAAACTATTGGTAATAGGGCGGATGTCACCAGTTATCTACGAGATAGGACCTATGGTTTTATCGATTAGTTTAATTCTTTTCTGAAATTGCCTCTCTAGTGAATATAAGCGCGTCTTCGATACCTTCACTTAATTGGTTATTGTTTTCTGTTTTGGGGGAGACAGTCTAATGAAATTTCCTCTAAGTTTTCTGATTATGACAAGCTTTCTTGATCAAAATGAACAACCTGAATAATGATCGATTTTATAGACTTTTTAGTGTTGAAAGTATCTTAGTTCCAATGGATAAGAACTAGGAATTTAAGCCAATGACACGAGTGCTTTCGGAGTGCTACGATATTATTTATGTAAATAAGAAGTCCCACAGTAAGCGATACTCTGTATGAAATTCTAAATTTGCAATATATTCAATCCTTTCAAAGTATAAGATTTGATGTTGGTAAATGCTAAGCGAAATATATTTTCTGGGAGATAAAAAATGCAGGTCATGACTACTCTTCCCCAAGAGAACCTTAACGACGTGCCTCAGGCTGCTCGGAATGCCGAAATGGTTGGGTTTGATATGGTAGCGACCATGGAAAATAGATATGAACCATTCATGCCTCTTGCAGCAGCTGCTATTTCTACAAAGACCATTAATATTGGGACAGCGGTCGCAATAGCTTTCCCTCGCTCTCCGATGGTTGTTGCGAGCACATGCTGGGATTTAAATAATGCTTCTGGTGGCCGTTTTGTTTTGGGGTTAGGGCCCCAAATCAAGCCTCATAATGAAAAACGGTTTTCAGTCCCATGGTCGCCGCCAGCTCCAAGAATTAGAGAATATGTTCTCGCGCTAAGGGCTATTTGGAAGAATTGGGAGCATGGAGAAAAATTGGACTTCCGTGGAGAACATTACACTTTTACTTTAATGACACCAAACTTTGTTCCTGTTTCGACGCATCAAGCCCCAATCCCGGTGACAATAGCGGCAGTTGGTCCACATACTCTAAAGTTAGCAGGTGAGGTTTGCGACGGAGTACGATTACACCCCTTCTGCACGCGCTCATACCTGGAAGAC
This sequence comes from SAR116 cluster bacterium AG-313-A07, assembly GCA_003284265.1. Lineage (GTDB taxonomy): Bacteria > Pseudomonadota > Alphaproteobacteria > Thalassobaculales > Thalassobaculaceae > UBA7326. Next base: position 28,874 of record QBVV01000003.1, on the reverse strand, counting down.
ATTGCCATGCCGCGGATAGAGGCGGGTCTTTTAATGTCTTCAACAAAAAGAGAGAATTTTCAGGTTACTGGAGGCGGGTTTGTTGCGACGGGGGCAACGGATGAAGAGGTAAACGCAGCGCTGGAATGGGTTCGATATCGTGTTGCTTTCTACGGTTCGACCCCTAGTTATTGGCCTGTGTTTGAGCATCATGGGCAGGGAGATCTCGGAAGAAAACTGAATAAGATGACAAAAGATGGCCTTTGGGATCACATGGCAAAAGAAATTCCGGATGATCTTTTGTATTTATTCGCAGCTGTTGGTAGATATGATGAACTTCCCGATGTACTTGAAAAGCGATTTGGTGGGTGTACAGATATGGTTTATGCAAGCACATCGGCTGATGTTCGACCAGATATACCGGCAGACGTTTTACAAGAGATAAAAAAAATTGAAACCCCGTTTAAAGAATTCAAAACAACCTGGTAAAATGCGGTATTAAAATCATTGTCGTAAGCGTTAAATAGAGTGCGAAATCTATTTAATTGAATAGAACAAAAAGAGAACGTATAATGCTTAAAGATGTCACTCTAGATTTTTAAGGTTATAAATAATTTGAATAAAAACACCCAAATTGATGATCTACGTTCACAGATTCGACTTCTAGAAAAAGACACTGCTAGAGACGATAATATCATAGTTCCCTTTGGCATCTCTGAAATAGACGATTTTTTATCGGGTAATGGTTTAATGTTAGGAAAAGTACATGAAGTATTAGGAGACCTGCATTTTCGATTAGGTAATGTGTCATCAATTGGATTTGTAGCTGCTCTCTTAGTTAGAATCTCAGAGCAGACTGGTACGAATAAAGAAATACTTTGGTGTGTGAAAAATAACAATATTGTTAGAGGCAATCTTTCTGCAAGTGGATTAAACTGGCTCGGTCTCAATTCGAATAGGATCATTCAGGTGAATGCATCGTCCGAAGTAGATATGATTTGGGCTATAGAAGAAGGCTTAAGATGTTCAGGTATTATGGCTGTTGTTGCTGAATTAGATGAACCGCGTAAGGGGGCGGCTAGCGAAACATCCATTTTCTGGAGAAAACTTCAGTTAGCAGCAGAAAAGAATGGTGTAACCGGTTTTATGCTGCGCCCCAATACAAAAAATATTAGCTCTATAAGTTCTGTTGCGGAGACACGTTGGAGGATATCTCCATGTTTAACACAAGATTGGAGACCAAAATGGAATTTACAATTATTAAAGGCACGAAATGGCAGAAGTAATTCAATTCCTGTTATCTGGGATCCAATTACGAGATCGTTTAAAGTTTCAAAATAAAAGTTTATCTGAGTTTCAAGTTTCTTGATTGGCAATATCCTATGATATTATTTCGATAATCTATTGATTTTTTCTATGATAGAAGTGTTAAATTATAAATTGGGTGTTGTGCGTTAATTCGTTTTGGGGAGGAATTATGGCTACTTATTCCGTGACAGAATTTGTTAATGATCTGCGATTAATTACGCAGAGTCAAAAAGACGATAGTGCAATTATTGAAAAGGTTATACCACTAGCAAAACGATTAGCATCGCAAACCGATTGGAGTTCCGATTCTTTCCGTTCCTGTGACGAGGCTCAAGGATTTGGAATAACAATACTTAATGAAGACGAAGATAATGCTCTGATGGTAGAAACAATTTGTTGGTTGCCGGGCAGGGGGGTTGCTCCTCACGATCATCAAACATGGGGCGTTGTAGTTGGAATTGATGGCGAAGAAACTAATGTGAATTGGAAAAGGCATGATGATGGAAAACGAGAAGGTTTTGCGGATCTAACTGTAGACGAAGAGATTATAGTTGGCCCGGCCGAAGCATGTGCATTTTTACCAAATGATATTCACAGTGTTCGTAATACAGGAGAAACGCCTAGCCTGTCGTTACATGTGTATGGATATAGTCCTGGTAGTAGAAAACGATCTGAATTCGATCCGTTGAATAAGACATATAAACCATGTCCACAGAGAATTAGAAACCGTGCATAAAAAGTTTCTAGAGTTTTTACTATGATAAAAACCGTTTCAGTAGTTAAGTAGTGAGAAGGTTTAAGGAAGGCTTTTGGCGCAATCTAGTTGGCCAGCTGGTTAAGCAATCGCAAAAGTTCTAAAATGGCAAGCCTACGTAGTTTTCGGCAAAGGATCTCATTGCTGCTTCCGAAGATAAAAGATACTCCAACTCAGTTAACCGTATGCGATCGTCAAAAGATGACTCGTTTTTAGTTTTGTGCAGAATGGATGTCATCCACCAACTAAATCTTTCCGTCTTCCATATTCTAGACAAAGCTCGGTCAGAATAATTATTGATCCCCGTGAAGGAGTTGTTTTTATAAAAATCTAAAAATGCATCTGCTAGATATTGAATATCTGACATTGCTAGATTAAGCCCTTTTGCGCCGGTTGGCGGCACAATATGGGCGGCATCTCCTGCTAGAAAAAGATTGCCATACCGGAGGGGTTCAACAACAAAGCTTCGCATTGGAGTAACCCCTTTCTCTCTGATTTTGCCTTGCGAAACATGGCTATCGATTTGGGAGCCTAGTCTTATTTGTAATTCATCCCAAATTCGGTTATCAGGCCAATCGTTTAAATCTAGGCTTGGTGAACATTGAAGGTAAGAGCGTGATAGAGAGGGAGGTCTCATACTGTACAGAGCAAAGCCACGTTTGTGCGTTGCATATATTAATTCATTACTTGGCGGGGGAGACTCAGCTAAAATTCCCAACCATGCATATGGGTAAACTCTCTCAAAAATATTTTGGTCTTTAATAGGAATTTTTGATCTTGAGATCCCGTGAAATCCATCGCATCCAGCAATAAAATCGCAATCTAATTGATAGTCTATGTTATTTTTACTGTAGGTAAGCTTAGGTTCTAGGGTATTAAAGTTATTGGGTTGGACATTCTGTGCGTCGAAAACTATTTCACCACCAGCTTTTAGGTGCGTGTTGATTAGATCGATGGTTAGTTCTGTTTGACCGTAGATAGTGACAGATTTGCCTTTGGAATAACGCTTAAGGTCTATTCGTGATCTTTGACCATTAATACTGAGCTCTAATCCTTCATGGATTTGTCCTTTTACTTTTAAACGGTAATCCGCTTTTGCTCGATTAAGAAGGTCAACAGTTCCACTCTCCAACACTCCCGCTCGTATGCGGTTTTCGACGTATTTTCTCGTTTTAGCTTCCAGTATTACAGAACTTATTCCTTGTTCCATTAACAAACGGGCCAGCATCAAACCGGCTGGACCCGCCCCAATAATTCCAATTTGTGTTCGATTCACTGTCATTTATTTTCTTTGTCAAAATATTTCACTTCTAAAGTATTCTCATATATGGAGATTGTCTAAAATTATTAATAATTGAATAGAGATTAATGAATTTACACAATAGATTGGCCAATATGATTTAAAGATAATTATTAAATAAAAACTTTTGATTAAATATCTTTTTGTATTTTGAAGCCCTGGTTTAGCCAGAGGCAATGATTAAGGTCTGGACGAATGAAACATCTGAGGAATCTAGGTGATCTAATAGACAGAGAAAATGATCTTTCTAAACCGGCACTCATTGATCTTAGTGTTAGAGAGAAAGTGAGACGATTTAGCCATGAGGATATTGACGCAGCAGCCAAGGCAATGGCTAGAGGGTTAGTAAAGAAAGGGTTTAAACGTGGAGACCATATCGCTATTTTAGCAGCCAATAGTGCAGAGTTTCTAATAGCATATCTGGGAACTATGCGTGCAGGAATGATTTCTATTCCTATCAATCATAAATTTCCAAGCGAGACTATAGAATTTATTTTGAGTGATGCGGCCTGTAAATTAGTTTTCACTGATCAGGACCGATTATCCCAGGTTCCTAAAGGCTACCCGGTAGTTGTGTTCTCTGGAACGGATGAAAATAATTTTGATAACTGGCTTGATTGGGGTGACTTTGAAACAATTATTCCTGAGAAAAATGAAGTTGCTATGTTTCTCTATACTTCAGGATCAACAGGGCGGCCGAAAGGGGTTCCGCTAACGCACGAAGGACACCTCTGGGTAATTGAGATGCGATTAAGACAAAAGCCAGAACCATTTCATAAAATGTTAGTTGCTGCACCGCTTTACCATATGAATGGATTGGCAATTTGCAAGGTTGCACTTGCTGCGCATCTCACGATCGTTTTACTCCCGCAATTTGACGCAAAGGAGTATATAAGGGCGATTGGAGATTATAATGTTACCTGGTTAACTTCAGTAGCAGCAATGATGGCGATGGTTGTAAGAGAAGAAAAAATTTTACAAGAAACCAATCTATCATCGGTTAAAATCGTTAGAATGGGATCCGCTCCTGTAAGTATAAAATTAATTGCTGATATAAGGAAGTTTTTACCAAATGCTAAAATTACTAATGGCTATGGAACAACTGAAGCAGGACCGGTTGTGTATGGGCCTCATCCCGAGGGTCTAACACAACCCGATGTTTCTGTCGGGTATCCAATAGAGGGTATCGCAAGGCTCGTAGATGGAGAGAATTTAAATGCGGAACATGGAGAATTACACTGCCGGAATCCCGCAGTTACCCCAGGTTATCACAATCTTCCAGAAAAGACACGTGAAGCAATGACAGATGATGGGTGGTATCGAACGGGGGATATTATGAGACAAGATCCTGAAGGATTCCATTACTTTGTTGGCCGTGTAGACGATATGTTTAATTGCGGAGGGGAAAATATCTACCCCTCCGAAATAGAAAAAATGTTAGAGCGTAATACTTCGATTGAACAGGCCTGCGTTGTACCCATTCCAGATGATATCAAGGGGTTTAAACCGATAGCTTTCGTCGTAAAGGTTCCAGGCGTTTCAATAGAAGAACAAAGCATAAAAGAATATTCTTTGGCCAACGGTCCTGCCTACCAGCATCCTCGCACTGTTTTTTTTGTTGATAGTCTTCCATTGACTGGCACTAACAAGGTAGATAGGAAAAAATTAACACAAGTAGCTGAAAATAGATTGAGCCGTCGATCATAAGAAACTAAAACAAAAGTTGCGGGCTCGGTCGCATTGTAGCCAGGTTTTCACATGTAAAGATTAGGAAGGTTTTTATGAAAGCAATTGTCTTAAATGGTCATGGGGGGGCGGACGCCCTAGTTTATGACGAGAATTTTCCAGATCCAAAATGCGGAGAAAACGACGCTATAATTCGTGTTAAGGCTACGTCATTAAATTATCATGATATTTTCACTCGTAATGGTATGCCCGGTATAAAAATACAGATGCCAATGATTTGTGGTTTAGATGTAGCTGGAGAAATAGTGGAACTCGGAAGTAAGGTATCCGGATGGGATCTAGGCGATCGAGTGTTAATTGATCCGAGGAATAGGGTCGCAGGAGGCCTTGTTGGTGAAACCATTCATGGTGGTCTGGCAGAATACTGCCGGGTAGCAGACCATCAATTAGTTAAAATTCCTGAGGGTGTTTCTTATGATCAAGCATCCAGCCTTCCGGTGGCTTATGGAACTGCACACCGGATGATGGTCACCATTGGAAAGATTACTGAAAGTGATAAAGTACTTATCCTTGGTGCTTCCGGTGGTGTGGGAACAGGCGCCTTACTCCTTGCTAAAATGGCTGGGGCTGAGGTCGTTGTATGTGCGAGTTCAGAAGAGAAAATGGATAAGTTAAAAGAACTCGGTGCCGACCATGCGATGACCTATATGGATAATCAATTTCATAAGGGAGTGTACGAGTTGTATGGAAAGCCAGGACGTCGCGGCTTTGAAGGTGGTGTCAATATGGTTGTGAATTTTACTGGTGGGGAGACCTGGGTTCCATCACTCCGTGCATTGAAGCGTGGAGGCCGTCTTGTCACTTGTGGCGCTACAGCTGGTTTTGATCCAAAAACGGATATTAGATTCATCTGGACGTTCGAGTTACAATTATTGGGATCGAATAGTTGGGAACGTGAAGATTTAACCCAATTAATGGATTATATTCAAGCCAGAAAGATGGAGCCAGTAATAGATAAAACTCTCCCATTGAAAGAAGCTGCTGAGGGAATTCGCTTAATAGAAGACCGAGAAGTTTTTGGCAAAGTGATAATTAATCCATAAAAGTTGTGAATTGGAAATCAAATAAATGACAGAACCATTGAACAAAGACCAAGTACAGACCCTTTTAGACGACTCTCCTTATATAGGTTTCATGAATTTAGAAGTGGTGTCCATGGACTTAGATAAGGATGAGATTGTTATAAAGATGCCTATGAGGCCCGAATTTGAAAGGCGTGTAGGTACTGGACAGTATCATGGTGGGGCAATTGCGGCTCTTATAGATATAGCAGGGGATTATGCCTTAGTTATGAAAGTAGGAGGCGGTGTGCCAACCATAAATTTCAGAGTGGATTTTCTCAGGCCAGGGACAAACACATCACTAACGGCTACAGCCTCCACAAGGCGGTTAGGAAGATCTGTTGCGGTGGTAGACATTGACGTTCATGATGATCAAGGGAAGTTATGTGCAGTTGGTCGTGGTACTTACAGCCCTAACGTAGGCTAACGTATCTTATTTTTAGTGATCAAATCGATGCAATCTGGGTGGTGAATTGATTATTGAAGTAAATTTTGATTGTTTAAATTGTGCGAGCTAAACCCCCTATTATCGCGTTGCGCGAGGCAGCATTAAGCATAGGTGACAAGACGCTATTCAATGAGGCAAATATTTCTATCTCGGATGGCGATCGTATTTGTCTGGTAGGTAGAAATGGAAGCGGAAAATCAACTCTTCTGAAAGTTTTAGCCGGTGAAAGAGAGATAGACTCTGGGCAAAGGTTTGTTCAACCTGGTTCAAAAATCGGTTATTTGCCTCAGGATCCAGTGATCCCAAAAGATGTAAGTGTAAGAAATTATATCGGAGCGGAATTAGAGAAATATGAGTTAAATGCGGACTATGAGTACCAAGTAGAAAACATGCTGGTAACTTTAGGCTTGGACGGTGCTCAGTCCATAGAAACATTATCGGGGGGGGAGAATCGAAGGCTCGCTATAGCGCGTGCTCTGATATCAGCCCCCGATATTTTACTGTTGGACGAGCCAACTAATCATTTAGATTTACCCACGATAGAATGGTTTGAAAACGAGCTATCGCGTTACCGTGGTGGGCTATTACTAATAAGTCATGACAGAGCCTTTTTAAGACGGTTAACAAATAAAACATATTGGATTGATAGAACGGTCGTACGCAGAAATAGTGCGGGATTTGCGGAGTTTTCGAGTTGGTCAGAAAAGGTGATGCAAGACGAAGAAACAGAATTTCGATTATTAAATAAAAAGATCGCAGAAGAAACCAAATGGTTGAGAGAGGGACTGACTGCCAGAAGAAAAAGGAATATGGGAAGGGTAAGAAATTTACAGGAACTCAACAAGAAGAAGATTGATAGATTGAGAAGACAGGGAAATGTCGAATTTACTTTAAAAGAGGCTGAGAGAAGTGGTGAGTTGGTATTAGAAGCCAAGAATATTTTCAAAACTTATTTGGGTGACGACGGTGATGATAAAATTATTGTTAGGGATTTCTCTACTAGAATTAAAAGGCAAGACAGAATTGGGTTAATTGGAAAGAATGGTGTTGGGAAAACGAGTTTATTGAGGATGCTTATTGGTGAAGATAAACCGGACGCTGGAAAGGTGAAAATCGGTATTTCTGTAACCTCCGTATATTATGATCAGAAAAGAGAGAGCTTAGATCTTAACGCTTCGTTATGGTCTACCCTCTGTCCCGAAGGTGGCGATACTATTGATGTGGGTGGCCGCAAACGACATGTAGTTTCTTACTTGCGAGACTTCTTGTTCGAGGAGAAACAAGCAATCAGTCCAGTAAAGACGCTATCCGGAGGAGAACGCAATCGTTTATTATTGGCGCGCCTGTTCTCTAAAGAGCACAATCTCGTTGTACTTGATGAGCCTACAAATGATCTTGATGTTGAGACCTTGGAATTACTAGAGGAGGTTTTGTCCGATTATAAAGGTACTATTATACTAGTAAGCCATGATAGAGACTTTCTGGATAGGGTTGCCACCTCTACTATTGTTTTGGAAGGGAATGGTCGTGTGGAAGAATACCCTGGGGGGTATTCAACATATCTTCAACAGAGTGGGGTCAAGAAGGCATCAACGGGGCAATTACTGAATGTTAACAAAAAAAAGCCGATAGTTAGGCGCAAAAATAATGGGGCAGAAAAATTAACTTACAAAGATCAACGGGAACTAGACGCCCTTCCAAATTTAATCAGCGACTTACTGGCTGAAGAGCTTGAGATACAGGGACAATTAAATGATCCTGATTTTTACCGGGCTGATCCGAAACAGTTTAACCTTTTATCCAATGAGTTGATGAAGATAAAAGAAAAAATACAAAAGTCAGAGGAGCGGTGGATTGATTTAGAAGAACAAAGAGAGGTTCTGGAAATAAATAGTTCGCTAGAAGAGAACTAATGAAAATTATTCAAAACCCATCACCTAATTTTGAAAATAGACCTCCAGGTGTTTCTGTGAATTTACTTTTATTTCATTATACAGGTATGAAATCAGCTTCGGAGGCAATAGCCCGCTTGTGCAATCCGAACTCAAAAGTAAGTGCTCATTATTTAATAGATGAGGGGGGTAATATCTTTAGTTTGGTTGAAGAGAATAAAAGAGCTTGGCACGCGGGAGTAGCTTCCTGGAATGATGACGTGGATATTAATAATATTTCGGTGGGTGTTGAAATCGCCAACCCTGGTCATGAGTTTGGTTATTCTAGGTATCCAGAACGACAGATGGTTGCAGTTGAAACTCTCTCTATTGATATTATTAAAAGGCATTCAATCAGAGCGGCTAGGGTTTTAGCGCATTCAGATGTTTCGCCATCTCGTAAGTGTGACCCTGGAGAATTATTTGATTGGGAACGGCTCGCAGCGGCGGGGATTGGTATTTGGCCCAAAATGTTACCGGTATCAGTTGACTTCGAAATAGGTTCTATCAGGCGGTGTCAGAAACAATTAAAGATGATTGGCTACAGCTTGAAAGTAACGGGGGTTTTGGATGAATGTACGCGGGATACGATACTGGCCTTTCAACGCCACTGGTTGCCAAATCGATTAACGGGAAAATTTGATGTCGAAACGGTTTGGAGGATGGAATCCTTACTGAGAGCATTGGAATAGAGTAGAGGGTAAAATATACCGATTAGAACGATTGGATTGTTGCTATTGTATTTTTATTTAACCTTAATCTTAACCCGTAGTAGCCTTGTATTCTAAAGTCGCAACTAATTTAGACGTATAATAGTTGACGTGCAAAAGTGAGTGGCTTAATTATTTATCTAGGTTAGATGGTTGGATGGCCGCTGGTTGCATATCATAATTTGCAGCTGGAGGAAAGTCCGGGCTCCACGGAAACACGATGCCGGGTAATACCCGGCGGGGGAAACCCTAGGGAAAGTACCACAGAAAGTAAACCGCCTGGCTTTTTAGCCTTTGGCAAGGGTGAAAGGGTGTGGTAAGAGCGCACCGCAGTTCCAGTAATGGATCTGGCATGGTAAACCCCATCGGGAGCAAGACCAAATAGGAATGACATACTGAAATAGAGATGCTTCAGTAGGAGTGTTTTCTCTCTGTCGTTCGGGTAGGTTGCGAGAGGCGGCTGGTAACAGTCGTCCCAGATGAATGGCCATCCACTCTATCAGTTTTAATATTGATAGACGGACAGAACCCGGCTTATAGATCATCTAACCTTATTCTATAGAGTGACGTTTCCAGATCTGTTTATCCACGATTCTAAATCATTGAAGATTTTTTTGCTTTCCTCCAGCGTTTGAAGTTCAAAGCTTGAAAAAATCAATATTTTCCGGAAAATTGCATAAAATCCCATTGCATACCCATAATTTTCCATATATTCTCCATAAAACTCCATGAGAGTATGACTTTTTATGCGGTGAGCTAAGCGTTTGCTCGTTTTAAATAAAGAGATAGTTGAGGAGGCAAGGTGGCGGTGTTTCTGTCCACATTTGAGAATAAAGTAGACCGTAAGGGTCGGGTGTCTATTCCTGCCTCTTTTCGGGGGGCTTTAGAACAGGAAAAATCAACAGGTATAATTTTATATCCTTCCTTCAAGCACGCATGCATAGAGGGCAATGGTGATGAGAGGATACAGGAAATTGTAAATTCGATTGACGCTTTGGACGTGTTCTCAGATGAAGCAGAGAATTTACAAACAATCCTCGCTGACGCTCGACAGCTAGCAATAGATTCAGATGGCAGGATTATATTGCCGTCAGAATTTATTGAGTATGCCCAGTTAGATGGCGTGGCAACATTTGTTGGCCTGGGGAAGGGTTTCCAGATTTGGGAGCCTAAAACCTTTACGGAGCATCGTGCTAAAAACCGAGAAAGAGCTCGTAAGCAAGGAGCAACGTTACGGATCGTCTCGAGCGATAAGACGGTGGTAACCTGATGCAGGTGGGCGCGGAAGGTTTGGCTGAATCTGCTCATCTTCCTGTTCTTTGTAAAGAATCAATTGATGCATTGAATATTCGTGATGGTGGTTGTTATGTCGATGGGACATTCGGCGCTGGCGGATACTCTTTAGAAATATTATCTCGAGCCAAATGCCAACTTTTTTCTTTAGACAGAGACCCCGTGGCTATAGATAGGGCGGATCACTTAGTGCGGGAGTTTGGAGATAGATTTTCCATAAGCCGAGGTTGTTTTGGTGAGATGGAAGTACTTTTGTCCAGTCTTGGAGTTGAATCTGTCGATGCCGTTGTTCTCGATTTGGGTGTCTCCTCTCCCCAAATAGATAATCCCGAGCGCGGTTTTTCCTTTAAATTTGACGGTCCGCTGGACATGCGAATGAGCTCGGAGGGGGTTACGGCCGAACATATAGTGAATACTTTGAGCGAGGCAGAATTAGCCGATATTATATATACATACGGTGAGGAAAGACTATCAAGGCGCGTATCTAGGGCCATAATTCTTGCAAGATCAAAAGAGAGAATTACTCGAACTGCTATGCTTGCTGATATAATTCGCAAGGTGGTGCCTCGTCGAAAAAATGGCCGTGATAATGATCCTGCCACAAGAACATTTCAAGCACTCAGGATATATATTAACGATGAATTGGGTGAGCTCAAGCGCGGCTTAGAGGCGGCGGAACGTATTTTGACGCCTGGCGGAAGATTGGCTGTGGTGGCTTTTCATTCCTTGGAGGACCGTTGTGTGAAAAAATTTCTTGGTGAAAGACTGGGGCGAAATAACGGGGTTTCACGACATGCGTTAGCTCGAGAGCCTTCAAGCAGAACTGCGAGTTTTAAATTAATAACCAAAAAACCAATTTACCCAACTTCGTTAGAAGTCCAATCGAATCCTAGAGCTAGGTCAGCGCGCTTGAGGGTGGCTGAAAGAACGACTGCGCCGTCATGGCCTGGGCGGCAGTTCAATGATTAGACGGTCGATTTTTTTGTGGGCTTTTATTATTTCGGTAACAGGTGTGTCTATGTTTTTGATTAAGCACGAGGTGCAAGTCTTGGACGCAAAGTTGGATAAATTGCATCACGATATAATGACGCACCAAGAGAATATATTAATTTTAACGGCCGAATGGAGTTATCTGAATCAGCCTGGCCGCATAGAGAGCTTGGCGCGCAGGCATTCTGATTACCGTCCAACGGAAACAAAGCAGATAATAAACATAGAAAACCTTCCCTACCCAAAGAAAACTAGTTTAGTTCGTGGGAGGATAGATGGTGATTAAATTTGATGGATTAAAAAGTCAAAAATCAATTCAGCTTGATGGGAGCGTAAATAAAGCGATTGAAGGAGGGAGAAATCGTCTCCTAGTTCTTTCGTGTGTTTTTTGTTTGGCTTTTGTTGCGGCTGGCGTTCGACTCTTAGATGTATCCGTTTTGAGGGGGTTACAAGAACCCATCGATGTTGTTGAGCCAACAAAAGAAAATTTAAAAATAGGACGCGCAGAAATTTTAGACAGAAACGGAATTCTTTTAGCAACCAGTCTATCTGTCTCTTCTCTTTATGCGGACCCTCAAGAGGTGATGGATATAAATTCTACTGTCGAGGATCTAAGCACTGTTCTGGTTAATTTAGAAAAAGAAAAGCTTTTTAAGAAACTTAATCAGAAAAAACGGTTTGTTTGGATAAAAAGAGGAATAACCCCAATGCAGCAAGCGCAAATAAATGCGCTTGGGTTGCCAGGGCTGCATTTTCAAAAAGAAGATAGGAGATTTTATCCTCAACGTAATTTAAGTGCACATGTTGTCGGTTTTTCCGGAGTTGACGCGGCCGGGTTAGCCGGAGTTGAAAAGCAGTTCGATGGTCGTTTGAGAGATGGGTCTGAACCTATGACATTGTCCATAGATATTCGGATACAGCATATCTTGAGAGAGGAAATCAAAAAACAAATTATTAACTTCAATGCTATAGGTGGTGCGGGTGTATTTATTGACGTCGACACGGGCGAAATTCTGGGAATGGTCTCGCTTCCTGATTTCGATCCAAATGTATTGAATTCAGCTTCGGCAGATACAAAGTTTAACCGTGCTACGCTTGGTGTTTATGAGATGGGCTCAACATTCAAAATATTTAATACAGCGTTAGCTCTGGAAGCTGGAACAGCTACTATGGAAAGTGGTTATGACGCTACAAGACCTATTCGTATAGCGCGGTTCACGATTAATGATTTTCATCCCCAGAAACGTTGGCTCTCAGTTCCTGAAATTTTCCAATATTCGTCGAACATAGGGTCCGCAAAAATGGCACTAGACTTTGGGCCCAAGGCTCAAAAAAAGTTTATGAAAAAACTGGGTTTTCTTGATCGCCTCCCCGTCGAGTTGCCGGAAAAGGGTAAGCCTATGTATCCTGCTCCATGGAAGAAAATAAGCACAATAACTATTTCTTACGGGCATGGTATAGCGATAAGTCCACTTCATCTCGTTAGTGGAGTTGCCTCTGTTATAAATGGCGGTATTCGCTGGCCTGTTACAATTCTCAAAAAAAATTCCCAATCAAAAATGTTTGGAGAGCAAATTTTATCCCTTCAAACGTCAAAAGATATTCGCAAGATGCTTCGACTTGTAGTCGAAAATGGTACTGGAAAAAATGCAGCGGCCGCAGGTTACATGGTTGGTGGGAAAACGGGCACGGCTGACAAACAGTCACCCACTGGGTCTTACGCTAAGTCCTCACGACTATCATCCTTCGTTGGTGCTTTTCCTATTCATAAACCGAAGTATGCCGTTCTTGTGATGGTGGATGAGCCTAAGGGAAATAAAAAATCTTTTGGATATGCAACTGGTGGTTGGGTTGCTGCACCGGCAGTTCGGCAAATTATAAAGCGTTCAGCACCTTTACTTGGACTTCTTCCTGTTGACGAAGTTTCGCCACAAATTCGCCGACTTTTAGAAATAAAAACACCTCAACAAAAACGTGGAAACCAACTTGCTTCTTTCTGACCTCATAAATTTTCAAGGAGTCAAAGCGACTATTGTTTCGCCCTCTAGATGCGATCTTTACGACTCGGGTCTCGAAATAATGGGGATAACCAGCAACAGTAACGAGGTTAAAGCCGGTTTTCTTTTTGCCGCTCTTCCTGGTTTCAATTTTAATGGGGCCCAATTTGTGCCGGAAGCTGTTGCCCGAGGCGCAGTAGCGATACTAATTGATGAAACTAGTGAGGTTTTATCAAGGCCAATAACAGTCCATGCGATATTGACCGATAGTCCTAGGCGTCTATTTGCTCTAATATCTGCTAAATTTCATAGAAACCAACCAGATTTTATAGCTGCCGTCACCGGTACTAATGGAAAAACATCGGTTGTGGAATTTTCACGTCAACTTTGGGCAATGAATGGTGTAAGGAGTGCTAGCTTAGGTACATTGGGAGTGGTTGCAGATAACCTAGAACTTCGGTCAGAATTAACATCCCCTGACCCTGTGTCGCTGCACGCTAATTTAAACGCTCTGTCTCAAAATGGCGTCACAAATCTTGCGATAGAGGCTTCTAGTCATGGACTTGATCAAAATCGTTTAGATGGCGTCTCTATTCAATCGGCCGCTTTTACCAACTTATCCCAGGATCACCTCGATTATCATGATGATCAAGCTTCTTATTTTTTATCTAAAACTCGTCTGTTCTCCGAGTTATTAGCGGAAACAGGTATTGCGGTATTAAATGCAGATAGTTCGTGTTTCAGTGAGCTTAGACAAATCTGCCAGCAAAGAAAAATATCCATTTTTAGTTATGGTTATTCAGCGCATGCTACTATGCGAGTTTTACGGGTGAGACCGTATCTAAGCGGTCAGCAAGTTAAGCTGAAAGTAAATGATGTCGTGTTCGAAATCTATTTATCATTGATTGGAGAATTTCAGTTATTTAACGCATTGGCTGCCCTAGGTTTAGTTAGTGCCGAGGAAGGCTCAGAAATCGAAAATTACCTAACGGGCCTTGATAAACTAAAAGGAGTTCCTGGTAGGCTAGAGCATATCGGAACACATCCAACTGGAGCACCTATTGTTATTGATTATGCTCATACACCCGATGCGTTAAAAAATATCCTTGTATCTTTGAGGCCCCACGTGAAAGGAAAACTAGTTTGTGTCTTTGGAGCAGGTGGTGATCGAGACAAGGAAAAAAGACCATTCATGGGGAAGGTTGCCTCAGGATTAGCAGATCTCACCATAGTAACAGACGATAATCCCCGTTCTGAATCACCGTCCGCAATTCGCGAGGAAATTATGAAGGGGTGCCCATCGGCGCAAAATGTTGGGGGGCGATCGGAAGCGATAAGACTGGGCCTCTCAAAATTAAGTGATGGAGATTTATTGGTAATTGCCGGAAAGGGGCACGAAACGGGTCAGGAGATCGGTGGCGCGACAATTCCTTTTAATGACGCCGCATTTGTTAGCGCTCAGTTAAATGATGTTGTTGGGGGACCCCCATGACGGAAGAATTATGGCGAAGTGACATTGTAGAAAAGATAACAGAGGGGAAGCCCATTGGCCCGCCGTGGATGGCAACAGGGATTTCGTTTGACAGTCGTACTGTTTGTCCAGGAGATCTTTTCTTTGCTTTGACGGGTGGTGAGCGTGATGGTCATGAATTTATTAAATCAGCGTTTGCTAACGGCGCTGTTGCAGCGATTGTTGAGAGGTTGCCATACGATATTGCTGAACTAAAATCATTCCTGATTGTAGATGATATTCATGAAGCATTACAAAAACTCGCTCTCGATTCGAGAAGGCGGGTGGGCGCCAAGATACTGGCTGTAACGGGCAGTGTTGGTAAGACAGGCACCAAAGATGCATTGTCTCTAGTGCTGTCAAAGAAAAATAAAGTGCATGCGACGTCTGGTAATTTTAATAACCATATAGGTGTGCCTATTAGTTTGGCCCGCATGCCCAAATCAACTGAATTTGCTGTTTTTGAATTGGGTATGAACAAGCCGGGAGAGATAAAACAACTATCTCAACTGGTTAAACCAGAATTATCAATAATTACAAATGTAAACGCCGTACATTTAGGGCATTTCGAGAATGAACAGGGCATCGCTGACGCCAAGGCAGAAATATTTTTAGGGATGTCACCTGATTCTCAAATTGTTTTAAATTTAGATAATAAGTGGGGCGAGTTCTTGATCGCTAAAGCCCGCAGGGCAAACATAAAGAATATAATTACCTTTGGTCGAGATAATGTATGCGATGTTCGCCTATCGAAAATAGAAACAACTTATAAAGGTAGCTTGGTTGAATTAGAGGTTGCAGGAAATAAAATCCAGTACACGTTGGATTTTGTCAGTTCGCACATCGCATATAATACAGTTGGCGTCATTGCTTGTATTCACGCACTAAATTTAAATGTTGAAGAAGCGGCGATATCATTAAAATCTATTCAGTTGCCCCGAGGTCGCGGAGGACAAGTAGAGATTCCCTTAAAATCTGGAGCTTCTCTAACGCTAATGGATGAAAGTTATAACGCCAGCCCTATTGCTATGCAGGCTGCATTGGCTGTGTTAGGGAGTAAGATGCCGAAGTATGGTGGACGGCGTGTAGCTATTTTGGGTGATATGCTAGAATTAGGTCCCGATGGCCCTTCTTTGCACGCTAACCTCCTTGATCATTTGCTCGCGGCAAAGCCGGATTGGGTAATAACTATTGGTAGCCTAATGCGAGAATTGTATGACAAAATTCCTTCTACCATAAATTGCCTACATGCAGATAGAAGCTGTGATGTTTCCCAAAAGGTTTCAGAGGAATTAAGAGCAGGTGATCTGATCCTTATTAAAGGTTCACTGGGAACGAATATGGCCCCTATTGTTTCTGCTATTGAGAATATGAAGTCAAATTCCCATTCTCCATATCAGTTATTTGAAGTTGGGGGTAGTCAAAATGCTGTATAATTCTTTGGTCCCTCTTGCAGATGACTTTCAGATTTTTAATCTCTTTAGATATCTAACGTTCCGGACGGGTGGGGCTATTTTAACTGCACTCATTTTGAGCTTTATAATTGGGCCTAAGATGATCGAGTGGCTTCGCAATATACAAGGTGAGGGGCAACCGATCCGAGATGACGGTCCTGAGAGTCATCTTCTTAAAAAGGGTACGCCCACTATGGGAGGGTTACTTATTCTGATAGCTCTCTGTATCTCAACATTACTTTGGGCAGATATGTCGAATCGCTATGTCTGGTGTGTGCTTTTTGTGACCGTAGGATTTGGATTTATTGGATTTGTCGATGACTTTTTAAAAATTCGCTGTGGCAGTTCAAAAGGTTTATCGTCTCGGCTTAAAATTATTGCACAAGTGCTTCTCAGCCTTATGGCTATTTTCATGATAACAGATTTAATGGAGCCGGGAGCAAAAAATAACTTAAGTATACCCTTTGTTAAAGATGTCATTATTCACCTGGGATGGTTCTTTTTCCCATTTTCAATTCTAGTGATTGTTGGTGCATCAAATGCTGTGAATCTAACTGATGGGTTAGATGGTTTAGCGATTGTACCGGTAATGATCGCGGGTGGTTGCTTCACATTGATTGCTTACCTTGTTGGTAACACAGTGTTCGCTAATTATTTGCAAATACATCATGTAGTTGGGGCGGGAGAGTTATCAGTTTTTTGTGGCGCATTAATTGGCGCGGGGCTTGGATTCTTGTGGTTCAATGCTCCTCCAGCAATGGTTTTCATGGGCGATACAGGATCCTTGTCTCTTGGAGGTTCTCTAGGAGCAATCAGTATCATCACCAAGCATGAGTTGGTCTTACTCATAATTGGTGGCTTATTTGTTCTTGAGACAGTGTCTGTGATCGTTCAGGTGGCTTCCTTCAAAATGACTGGTAAAAGGGTATTTAGAATGGCCCCGCTGCACCATCATTTTGAAAAAAAAGGTTGGGCCGAACCAACTGTTGTAATTCGGTTTTGGATAATCGCTTTTATTTTAGCCTTAATTGGCCTTTCTTCATTGAAGCTGAGGTAACCGGATGATAGCCGCTAAAAGTTATCTAGGTAAAAAAGTTGCGGTAATGGGTTTGGCTCGTTCAGGGCAGTCGGTTGCTGAAGCTCTTAAAGCCGGGGGTGCAGAAGTAATAGCCTGGGATGATGATGTCAAAAAATGCAGAGAAACTGCATTACTTGGCATAAATATAAGTGATTTAACAAAAGAGGATTTTACTAATATTGATGCATTAATCCTAAGTCCTGGCATACCACATTCGTACCCTAAACCACACGTTGTCGCCAAAAAAGCAAAGAAAGCAAATACTCCAATAATTGGTGATATAGAAGTTTTTGTTAAAAATTTTGTAGAGCCACGCATCATAGGAATTACAGGGACTAATGGGAAATCGACTACGACAGCTCTTGTTGGGCATATTTTGCGCTGCGCTGGATTACCAGTTGAGATAGGCGGCAACATAGGTTTGCCTGTTCTTGGATTTGAAAACACTCTAGATGCTGGCTATCAAGTATTGGAGCTAAGTTCCTACCAACTTGAACTCACACCGTCACTTTGCTGTGAAATAGCTGTAATCCTGAACATTTCTCCAGATCATTTGGATCGCCACGGCGGAATGGATGGCTATAAAGCAGCTAAACTTAAGATTATGGAGAGCCTTCCCGAAAACGCGATCGCAATAATTGGTGTAGATGACCCAGAGAGTATTGGAATCGCCAAATGGCTTACAGAAAATGAATATAAAAATCTCCGTGTTACACCTATTTCGGGTCTGGTCGTGCCTGAGAATGGAGTTGGTGTTCTCAATGGTAATATAGTCAGCAATATTAATTGTGAAAATGAAGTGGTTATCAGTTTGCACGATAATACGATTTTGCCAGGAGCCCATAATTGGCAAAATGTTGCTGCTGGTACTGCGGTCGCATTAACACTGGGGATATCGAATGATATTATAAAAAACGCGATCTCCAGTTTTCCTGGATTACCTCATCGTCAAGAATTAGTCGGAACGTTTAATCGTCTAACTTTTATAAATGATTCTAAGGCTACAAATGCAGATGCCACCGCACGAGCATTAAGTTGTTATGAATCTATTTATTGGATTTTAGGTGGGCAGTCAAAAGAAGGTGGCATAGGTTTGTTAAGCAATTTTTTCCCAAAAATTCGACATGCTTTTTTAATTGGTGAATGCTCTAACGAATTTGCAGATGTATTAAAGGGGGTGGTCAAATTCACAAACTGTGGAACCATCCAAAATGCTATAGAAAAAAATAAAAAATGATATCCCTAGTATTTATAATGATAAGGTTGTCATCCTCTTGTCCCCGGCTGCTGCTTCTTTTGATCAATTTGAGAGCTATGAAGCCAGAGGTGATGCCTTTCGACTTTTGATAGAAGAGAAAATACTGAACAACCCGGGTTTGAGGAGTTGTTTGTCATGAGCACACTGGCAAGAACGGATAAGAGTCTACTTGGCCAATGGTGGTGGACGGTTGATCGTTGGTCGCTGGGTGCACTTTTGGCATTGATAATGTTTGGCGTTCTTATGATATTTGCAGCTAGTCCAGCGGTCGCTGTTAGGCTGAATCTCGAAAGTTTTCATTTCGTGCAGCGGCACTTTATTGTTGTTCCAGTTGGAATATTAATTATTTTTCTTACGTCATTACTGTCGCCTAAAAGTGTACGAAGAATGGCAAGTATAGGCTTTGTTGCTGGGGTGGTGCTGTTAATTTTCACTTTAATTTTTGGAGCAGAAATTAAAGGCTCACAACGATGGCTTTCAATTGGGGGAGGTTCGCTACAAGCATCCGAGTTTGTGAAACCTTGTTTCGCAGTTTTTGCTGCTTGGATGTTTGCAGAGTGGCGGCAAAAACCCGGCTTTCCAGGACATTGGATATGTATATTTTGTTTTGGCTGTGTCATTTTTTTACTGCTCAGCCAACCTGACCTTGGACAAACTGTCATAATTTCGGCGGTATGGTTTTGTCAGTTTTTTCTGGCTGGCCTGCCAATAGCTTTGGTTCTAACATTCATCATAATTGGTTTTGCAGGTTTATTAGGGGCCTATTTTACTTTGGAGCATGTGCGTTCTCGTATTGATCGCTTTTTAGACCCGGCTGCTGGAGATACTTATCAAATCGATCGTTCACTGGAAGCCTTTGCAAATGGGGGGGTTATTGGAACAGGACCGGGGGAAGGCGAAATAAAGGACTTTTTGCCTGATGCACATGCAGATTTTATATTTGCTGTAACTGGAGAAGAATTTGGTGCGCTTGTTGCTCTTGCTTTGATGGGTGTTTTTATATGTATCGTTTTAAGAGGGTTTTTACGACTAATCTCTGAGGCAAACTTATTTATATTTCTAGCGGCTGCTGGTTTATTAACGCAGTTTGGTTTGCAGGCATTTGTGCATATAGCGTCATCGTTGCAATTAATTCCAGCGAAAGGTATGACGCTTCCTTTTATAAGCTATGGGGGATCTTCGTTTATAGCCTTGTCGATTGGGATGGGTTTTGTTCTTGCCTTGACCCGAAAAAGACCAGGGCGAGAGGAGCGATTATGAGCGCGGTGCGGGTGATATTAGCCGCTGGAGGAACTGGTGGGCACGTATTTCCAGCGATTGGTTTAGCAGAAGCACTTTCCAAGAGAGGGCACAGTGTTCTATGCCTCACGGATACAAGGGCGATAGATTTGCAGCCTTCCGTTAGATCGTGGGATGTAAAATGTATTCCCGCTATAAGCTTTAGCGGCCGTGGTATCCGACCTAAAACAAGAGCTTTCTGGACGCTAATTAAGGGGATTTTTTTAAGTCGATATTTTATGAAAAAGTTCGATGCAGAAATTGTGGTTGGATTTGGTGGATATCCAACAGTTGCGCCGATCATAGCCGCTTTCATAAGTCGAAGCATTGTAATACTTCATGAGCAAAATGCTGTACTGGGCCGCGCAAATAGATGGCTTTCGAGTATCGCTCACATTATAGCCACCTCTTTTGAACCAACTAAAGGCTTGAATGATGAACATTGTAAGACGGTATTGGTTGGTAACCCTGTCCGGAACGAAATGAAAAAAGCCCGGTCGTCTCCTTATCCAATTATTAAAGCCGATACCAAAATAAACATTTTGGTGATTGGAGGAAGTGCAGGCGCAAAGATTCTTTCAGATACTGTACCCAAAGCACTTTTATTACTGCCAACTTCTCTAAGAAAAAATCTTTCGATCACACAACAATGTCGAAAAGAAGACCTATCAAGAGTAGTGGCCATATATAAAACAGCCAAACAGAAATCTAACATAAAAACATTTTTTAATGACATATCTGAGAAAATAAAAAACTCACATTTAGTCATTTCCCGATCTGGTGCTTCAACGGTAGCCGAGTTAAGTGTCATAGGAAGGCCTGCTATATTTATCCCTTATCAATTCGCTATTGATAATCACCAGAAAATTAATGCAGATGCGATGGTAAAATCTGGTGGAGCGTGGAGTTTTGATGAAAATAATTTGCAACCAAAGGCTTTAGCCAACTTTCTTGAAGAGATTTTGACTGATCATGAGAAGCTTCGATCTGCAGCCTATGCTTCTCGTAACTTTGGAACTCCAAAATCTTCAGAGGTCCTTGCCGATTTAATATCTCAGGTAACGAAAGCTAATATATCGGAATTAAAATCAAAATTTAAACAAACGAATACTGCACAAAAAATGGGGGGGGATTATGAGAAAACTCCCAATTGATATTGGTCTGATTCATTTTGTTGGTATTGGCGGAATCGGAATGAGTGGTATCGCCGAAACATTACATAACCTAGATTATCAGGTGCAGGGGAGTGATATTTCTGAAAGCCCTAATGTTGCTAGACTTCGGAACCTGGGGTTAAGAATATTTATTGGTCAAAAAAACCAAAATATTTCAGGGGCTTCTATCATTGTTGTGTCGACAGCAATTAAATTTAATAACCCCGAATTGGTAGCGGCAAGAAAACTTCAGATACCAGTAGTTCATCGTGCAGAAATGTTGGGCGAATTAATGCGGTTGAAGTGGTCGATAGCCTGTGCGGGGACCCATGGGAAAACAACAACGACTTCACTAGTCGCGTCAATGCTGGATGCTGCAAAGTTGGACCCAACAGTGATTAACGGAGGTATTATCAATTCTTACGGTACTAATGCCCGTATTGGGGATGGGGATTGGATGGTTGTGGAAGCCGATGAGTCTGATGGTACTTTCAATAAATTGCCAGCCACCATCGCTATCGTAACGAATATTGACCCGGAACACCTCGATTTTCACGGTGATTTTGAAACATTAAAAAAAGCCTTTTTAGACTTTATTACAAACTTGCCATTTTATGGTTTTGCAGTGGTTTGCGTCGATCATCCCGTTGTTAGAGAGATCGTAACTCAGGTTGTCGATCGTCGTGTGATTACATACGGTTCTTCGAAGGATGCAGATATCCGTGTTTCTAATATATCAAATGTAGCCAAAGGTACCTGCTTTGACATAACTCTGCGGGATAAAAATAAAGTCTCTCAAGAGATCAACAATGTTATGCTGCCAATGTTTGGAAAGCATAACGTGCTTAATGCACTTGCTTCCATCGCAGTTGCTTTTGAAATGGGATTATCAGAGGGGGTTATTAGAAAAAGTTTAGAAGAGTTTCAGGGGGTCAAAAGAAGATTTACAAAAACCGGTGAAGTTAATTCTATCACAATAATAGATGACTATGGGCATCACCCAGTTGAGATTGCTGCCGCTCTAGATGCGAGTAGGTTAGCTTGTGTAGAAGGTAAAGTTATTGCAATCATGCAACCGCATCGCTTCACGAGACTAAGAGATCTATTTGATGATTTTTGTAACTGTTTCCAAGATGCCGATATTGTTTTTATAACCGATGTTTATGCTGCCGGTGAGCCTTTCATCGACGGCTGTAATTCAGAAAGTTTGGTTGAGGGCATTAATAAAAGTGGCCAATGTCAGGCGTTTCATTTAGAGGATCCAGTAACATTGGCCTCTAGAATAGCTGAAATAGCGACCCCAGGCGACTTTATTATATTTCTCGGTGCAGGGAATATAACAACATTAGCACAAGCATTGCCAAAAGAATTGGAACATATCTTTGGAGTGAATCAGTTAGAGCCAATAACAACCGAGAACAGTAACAAGAGAAAAATATTAACCGACCTAAATCCATCTCAAGAAATAGAAGAGGCGGTTACAATAAAATGACTACCAGTGATAATCATATTTTTCAAAAGAGTAATCCACTCATAACAATGCTCCCAAAAGTTCGTGGTCGTTATACAGAGTATGTAGACATGAGCCCTTTTACTTGGTTTCGAGTGGGAGGATTGGCGGAAGTGGTTTTTCGTCCCGCAGATGCAGAAGATCTTAGTATATTTTTGGAAAATAATAATGAACGGGTTCCGGTAACCGTTATTGGTGCGACGTCTAATTTGTTAATTCGAGATGGGGGAATTCCGGGTGTTGTTATAAAGCTTGGAAAACCATTTTCCGATATTGTGTTGTTAGAAGAAACACTTCGTATTGGAAGTGCAGTTTTAAATTCTCAAGCGGCCAAAGTAGCATTAAATGCCAAAAGAGGAGGGCTGGAATTCCTGAGTGGGATTCCAGGAACAATAGGAGGGGGGTTGCGGATGAATGCTGGTTCCTATGGGACCGAGTTTAAAGATGTATTAATTGAGGCAGAGGTCATAGACCCCGGTGGCCGATTGCACGTCATAGCTGCCGACGAATTAGGTATGGGTTACAGATGCTGCGAGATTGATGAAGGTTGGATATTTTTATCGGCCTTATTCAAAGCGCCCTTTTCCGAATCAATAGACATTAAATTTAAAATGGAAACTATTCAACGTCAGAGAGAAAAAAGTCAGCCGATAAAGGAAAAAACGGGTGGTAGTACGTTTGCAAACCCAACCGGCTATAAGGCCTGGAAGCTAATAGATGCCGCAGGATGTCGTGGGAAGCATTTTGGTGCGGCGAAGGTTTCAGAAAAACATTGCAATTTTTTGATTAATACTGGTGATGCTAAGGCTAATGACCTTGAAACATTAGGTGAACTTGTCAGAAAACAAGTTTTAGATACCTCGGGGATACAATTAAAGTGGGAAATCAGAAGAATAGGAACTGTTAAAAAAGATATTTCTTCATGGTCTGGAGAAAGAAAATGACGGCTCATGTGGCGGTACTCATGGGAGGTTGGTCTTCAGAACGCGAGGTTTCTTTGGCCAGTGGCAAGGCCTGCTCCACCGCATTACGTATAGCGGGTTATAGAGTTAGTGAAATTGATGTTGATAGAGATATAGCGAATATCTTGGCGAAAACTCGTCCTGATATCTGTTTTAATGCATTACACGGACCTATGGGAGAAGACGGAAATATTCAAGGTTTATTGAATATAATGGGTATTCCATATACGCATTCTGGTGTGCAAGCATCAGCTCTTGCAATCGACAAAGTTAGAACAAAGGAATTGTTTAGGAAGGCAGGCTTGAAATGTCCAAAAGGAACAGTCGAGACCAAAAATAATCTTCGCTTCATGGAAACCTACTCCATGCCATTCGTCATTAAACCAATCGATCAAGGCTCAAGTGTTGGCGTTAATATCATAAAATTCAACCAAAATAATGTCGATCAAATTGTGAAAAATTGGAATTTTGGAGACCGTTTCTTGGTAGAAGAGTTCATCCCGGGACGTGAATTAACAGTGGGTGTTTTGGATGGAGAACCACTTTGTGTTACCGAAATTACCTCAGATAGAGGGTTTTATGACTATAACGCAAAATACAAGGCAGGCGGTTCTGTTCATGTCTATCCGGCTCATCTGCCTGATTTAGTAACAACGCAGGCTTTAGATGCTGCGCTCTGTGCTCATAAAACCCTTGGTTGCAGGGGGGTAACGCGAACCGACTTCAGATATGATGATACTAGAAAAGCACCAGGTGAACTTTATCTTTTAGAAATCAACACACAACCGGGTATGACTGAGACATCGTTAATACCAGAGCAGGCTGCTTTTAAAGGGATTAATTTCCCAGACCTTGTTTCTAAAATTGTGGAGGTAGCGCGGTGCGATCTCTAAAAAATAACGAAACCATCTATCAAAAATTTCAACTCTTGGGAAAGAAGGTCTTATTTGACCCAAATGCTCTGGGGCGAAGTTTGCGTTGGTCACTTTCTGGCATGTTTATAATCCTCATTGTTAGTATAGTACTTAAAACTAATGATTATGGGGAGCGACTTTTATCGGAACTTCCGAAGTATCAAGTTTCCATTTCTGGTGCGGTCGGGTTGGTTGTTGATGAGGTTTTAGTTAATGGTCGACAGAATACAACTAAAACCAGTTTACTTGAAGCGTTGAATGTAAAGCTCGGTGAACCAATTTTAGGGCTAGATCTAGATGTTATTCAAAGCCGTGTTGTGGCCTTGCCGTGGGTTAAAACAGCACACATTCAAAGACAACTTCCAGATAAAGTGATAATAAATATACAGGAACGCAGGCCAACTGGAAGATGGCAAAAAAACGGTCGTCTAACACTGATTGATGAAGACGGTGTTACCATTCGAAAGTTGAGTGGCAACCTTTTTCAGCACCTACCTATAATTATTGGCAACGATGCCCCGGAAAAGGTAAAGCAAGTTCTGCCCATACTAAAGAAAGAGCCAGAGTTATTTAGGCGAGTAAAAGCCCTTACTTTTGTTGGTAGTAGACGTTGGAATGTGCGCGTCGATGACAAAATAGACATTAAATTACCGGAAAAGCAAATAGATAAAGCATGGTCTCATCTGGCAACGATAGAGAAAGGACATAAAGTTCTGAATCGTGACGTCATTGCGGTAGATATGAGGATTATTGATCAATTTATTATCAAATTAACACCAGCAAAAGCCTCCGTTATTAGAAAACCGGGTAGGACGACATGAAGACAAAGTTTAAGAGGGGCTGCCAGTGAAAAAACCATTTATTAGATCAAAAAATAGTGTGATTGCTGCCTTAGATATTGGCTCGACGAAGGTGTGTTGTCTCATTGCCCGAGTTGAAAACAATAGAAATATAGAAATAACAAAACAGTTATCCGACATTAGAATCATTGGTATTGGTCATAACGTCGCCGAGGGTATGCGCAATGGTGCCATCGTAGATATGGAAGCCTGTGAAGTTTCTATCAGAAGGGCTGTTCAGTCTGCGGAAACCATGTCGAATGAAACTATCGACAGTATATACATCAATCTTTCTGGTGGAAGTCCGTTGTCTCAATCAATAGCGATAGATTTGGATATTAATGGCCATCAAATTGTAGAAGCCGATCTTGGAAAGATCATGCAAGAAGGAAAAAACATAGACGTTGTTAAGGGACGAGATCTTTTGCATGTGCTTCCTATCGACTTCTCAATAGATGGGAATAGAGGTGTAAAAGATCCATGTGGTATGGCTGGAAAAAACCTCGCTGCAAAAATGCATATAGTAACTGCTGAATCTGGTCCAAAGCAAAACCTAAAAACGGTAGTCGAACGGTGTCATTTAAACATCGAGACCTTCGTTGTTTCTCCTTTTGCGGCGGGATTAGCTTCTTTAGTAGAAGATGAGATTGACTTGGGGGTAACCGTTGTTGATATGGGAGGTGGAACCACCACAATAGCAATATTTTTTGAGGGTAATGTAATTTTCACGGATTGCCTTCCAATCGGTAGTACTCATATCACAAACGATATTGCTAGGGGTTTATCAACTTCGCTTGTCGAAGCCGAACGATTAAAGACTCTGCATGGAAATGCAATATTATCTGCAATTGATGATCGAGAGCTTATAGAGTTTCCACAAGTTGGCGATGATACGCAAACGACTAATTCGCAAATCAAAAAATCAAAACTTATCAGTATTATCCAACCAAGGTTGGAGGAGATTCTGGAGCTTATCAAAGAAAGTATCGCTAAATCGGGATTAGATCCAATCGCTGGTCGACGACTAGTTTTGACGGGAGGGGGAAGTCAGCTACCTGGACTTCGGGATTTGGCCCAGAGCATATTGAACAAACAAGTTCGCCTCGGGAGACCCATGAGAACAAATGGGTTGGCTGATGCCGTGTCGGGGCCAGCATTTTCAACTTGTGTAGGCCTACTGGCTTACGGAGTTGATCCAAGATTCGATAATTCCGGCTATGGGATTATGGATAGGGTAGAGCCAAATGGAGTTTTTGGAAAAGTTGGCTCATGGATTAGGGAGAACTTTTAAATGTCTAACCAAGTATCTTTACGCGCAAGTATTTCAGTTAATGGCGCTGTCCTTCGAAGACCGCCAGTTATCAAACCAATGAGTAGCGCAAACACAATAAGTATTAAATCAGAGGCAAAAAAAATTATATCGCAAACAACTTTCAATTCAAAAACATCGGAGGCTTAAATGACAATCAACTTTTCAACTCCACACGATAATATCGAAATGAGACCAAGAATTAGTGTTGTCGGTGTTGGCGGTGCTGGCGGAAATGCCGTGAATAACATGATCAGGTCCAATCTGGAAGGCGTGGATTTTATTGTCACCAATACGGATAATCAAGCGTTAAGTAATTCGCTAGCTGATAGACGTTTGCAATTAGGGATGACGGTGACACAAGGCCTTGGAGCAGGCTCGAGACCTGATGTTGGAAGAGCTGCCGCTGAGGAAGCGATGGACCAACTCCTGGCAGAGCTTGGTGACAGTAATATGGTGTTCATTACAGCTGGAATGGGTGGGGGAACTGGCACAGGTGCGGGCCCTGTAATAGCACAAGCTGCGCGTGAAAGAGGTATTCTAACTGTTGGTGTTGTGACGAAACCATTTCATTTCGAGGGCGCACATAGAATGCGGCTTGCGGAACAAGGTATCGAAGAATTGACCAAGTATGTAGATACTCTAATAATTATTCCAAATCAAAATCTATTTAGAATAGCAAATGAGAAAACGACCTTCGCAGATGCATTCAATATGGCGGACAATGTTCTTCATCAGGGTGTTCGGGGTGTAACAGACTTAATGGTTATGCCTGGTTTAATAAACCTAGATTTTGCCGATATCCGTACTGTAATGAGTGAAATGGGAAAAGCAATGATGGGGACAGGGGAAGCTAGCGGTGAAAAACGCGCTGTAGATGCTGCGGAATCAGCAATAAAAAATCCATTGCTTGACGATATGTCAATGAAGGGAGCTCGTGGTGTCTTGATCAATATTACGGGTGGTATGGATATGACGTTGTTTGAAGTCGATGAAGCGGCAAACCGTATTCGAGAAGAAGTTGATGTGGATGCAAATATAATTTTTGGATCTACATTTGATGAAAAACTTGACGGTCTTATGAGAGTATCAGTAGTGGCAACAGGAATTTCAGCCGAAGGTATTGCAGCAAAACCAAAGCCTCAAATGACTTTAGTTTCTAGCCAAGTAGCGCCAATTCAAGAAGGCTTTTCTAAAGAAGAGGAAGTAATTACAAGTTCTGAAAAAAGCATAGTTTCTAAACAGCTGAAAGAAGAGTTTACTTCTGAGCTGTTTAAAAAGACAGGCACAGATGATGAAGTTATTGATGATGATAATGAAGTTATTGATAATTTTATTAAAACATCCGAAAGCAGTGTCAATTTACCCAACCCAAATCAAATAGACGCTGGTATGCGAGAGACTGCTGATGATAATTTTGTTGCATCTTCAGGTTTAGCGATGAATTTGCGGGTCGATACAGAGCCCCCTACTAATAAAGCTCACAATAATTTTATCCCCTCCGCTCCGACCTTAACAGCTAAATCAATTGGTGTAGCGGAAACTAAGGAGCCGGATCCCTTTAACGCGGCGGCATTAGTAAATACGGGTTTATCTGGTACGGCAAAGAAAGGAAGAAATCTTTTCCAGAGAGTCACGGGTATGGGGAAGAAGGATGATGATAACGACAGTGTAGAGGAAAATATTCAAAAAGATTTTCTTAAGGCTTCGTTACCAATAGCTCCAAAAGTGGATTTGGATGCTGGCTCTGCACCTAGGGATATCAGAATAGGAGAGGTAGAAAATAAAAGTGTCCAAAAAACTGATATTGACGAATCATTATTGGATATCCCAGCTTTTTTGAGGAGGCCGAATAACTAAAGCAAAAAAAGCAATAGAATCAATAGTCGAGTCAGTAATA
This sequence comes from SAR116 cluster bacterium AG-313-A07, assembly GCA_003284265.1. Classification (GTDB taxonomy): domain Bacteria; phylum Pseudomonadota; class Alphaproteobacteria; order Thalassobaculales; family Thalassobaculaceae; genus UBA7326. The sequence goes on along the minus strand of QBVV01000003.1, from coordinate 191 downwards.
ATTAGTAATAAAAGGTGATTTGAGAAGCCCCTCCAAGATTGGTATTTAACGGAGGGGTTCTTAAGTTGTCTATTGGAACTTCAGCATGAGAGATGTTGCCTATATATTGGAAAAATATTTAATGCCGCAAAGCGCTCTATACAATAAATTAAATCAGAAGAAACAGCATACTCTTAGAGAGACAGTTAGTT